>NZ_JBFUCS010000017.1:0-125124 GCF_056405115.1 Allobosea sp. P2_A10
TAGAGCGTTTTCCGATCAGATTGCATCATACCCTGCGGCGGTGAAGTAATTCAGGCATTCGGCGTGATCGAAGAGATCGATGATGCGGCCGATGGCGCTCCAGAGACCGCCGACGGTTCGCTCGGCTGCCTTGCGCAAGAGAGCCTTGAGCTTTGAGAAGGCCATCTCGATCGGGTTGAAGTCAGGGCTGTAGGGCGGCAGATAACGCAGTTCGGCGCCTGCCGCCTCGATCATTTCGCGCACTCTGGGTCCCTTGTGGCTGGAGAGGTTGTCCATCACGACGACGTCGCCCGGGCGCAGTTCTGGGACGAGCACCTTGGCGACATAGGTCTCGAAGGCATCGCGGTTGATCGGCCCGTCCAGAACCCAAGGCGCGATGAAGCCGCGCAGGGTGAACGCCCCGACGAAGGTCGTCGTTTTCCAATGACCGTGCGGGACGGCCATCCTGAGCCGCTCGCCGCGCGGACATCGGCCATGACGGCGCGCCATATTGGTCGATGCCCAGGTCTCGTCGATGAAGACGAGGTGCTCGGGATCCAGGTCGGGCTGGCTTTCGAACCACTCCTGCCGGCGCTTCAGAATATCGGCGCGGTCCTGTTCGCTCGCATGCGCCGACTTTTTTTGAGCGTGATCTTGTGCCGGTCGAGGAACCGCCAGAGCCCGGCGATGCTGGCGTTCACCCCCTTCGCTTCAAGCGCGTTCCTGAGCTCGCCAAGCGTGATCTCACGGTTGGCCGCAACACAATCCAGGATCGTCGCGCCATGTCGTTCGAGCCCATGCGAGCGCCGGTCGCCGCCGAGAGGGCCGGGCCGCGCATCGCCTTGCTCACGCTCCAGCTTGCGCCAGCGGCTGACGCTCGCCGCGCTCACACCGAACCGCTCGCCGGCCTGGCGGTGCGTCAAACCCCGTGCGACCGCAGCCAGCACCCGAACCCGAAGATCGACAGACAGAGCTTTCGACATCCCCGCCGGCCTCCGACCCGGCAGGCAGTCTGAATCAGCTCTAGGCTGATTTGGGAATCCCAAATGATTCAATCAGATCGAAACCCGCTCTAGTGGCTTGCCCCGAGATAGGCCGCCCGGACGGCTGGATCGTTCTTCAGCTTCGCCGCTTCGCCCGAACTGGCGAGACGGCCGTTTTCCAGCACATAGCCGTAATCGGCGACATCCAGAGCAGCGGCGGCGAACTGCTCGACCAGCAGCATGGTGATCTTCGCCGCCTTGAGCCGGGCGATGGTCGCGAAGACCTCCTCGACCAGACGCGGCGCCAGCCCCATCGAGGGCTCGTCCAGCAGCAGCACCTCCGGCTCCAGCATCAGCGCGCGCGCCATCGCCAGCATCTGCTGTTCGCCGCCCGACAGCGTGCCGGCAAGCTGGGCGCGGCGCTCCTTCAGGCGCGGGAACAGTTCGAACATGCGCTCCCGGTCGCGCTCGACATCGCCCTTGGGCCGCGCGCCCGTCAGGCGCGGAAACGCGCCGAGTTCGAGGTTGTCGTCGACGCTGAGCGTCGGGAAGACGCGTCGTCCCTCCGGCGAATGCGCCATGCCGCGTCTGGTGATCTCGTGCGATGGCAGGCCGGTGATGTCCTGTCCGTCGAGCATGATCTGGCCGGCGTCGGGCCTGATCATGCCGGAGATCGCGCGCAGCGTCGTGGTCTTGCCGGCTCCGTTCGAGCCGATCAGCGTCACGAGCTGGCCCTTGGGCACGGAGATCGAGATCTGGTGCAGCACCTGCACCTTGCCGTAGCCGGCGACGAGATTGGTGACCTGGAGCATCTCTGGTCCCCCGCTCAATGCACTGTCGCGGCACTGCCGCCGAGATAGGCCTCGATGACGCGCGGATCGGCCTGAACCTGCGCCGGCACGCCCTCGGCGATCTTCTGGCCGAAATCGAGCACCGTCACCGTGTCGGAGATGCTCATCACCACGTCCATATGATGCTCGATCAGCACGACGGTGATGCCGTGGTCCTTGATCTTGCGGATGATCCCGATCAGCTCCTTGATGTCGGGCGCGGTCAGCCCCGCCGCCGGTTCGTCGAGCAGGAGCAGCTTGGGGTCGAGCGCCAGCGCCCGGCCGATTTCGAGCAGGCGCATCTTGCCATAGGGCAGGTTGCGCGCCTCCTCGTTGGCGAGCTGGTTGAGCCCGACGAAGCTCAGGATGCTGGCGGCGCGCTCGCGCGCGGCGTCTTCTTCGCGGCGTGCCCGCGGCAGCCCGAGCGCAACCGCGAAGAACCCGCTGCGATAGCTGTGATGCAGCCCCACCATCACGTTTTCCAGGCAGGTCAGCTCGCCGAAGAGCTGCACGTTCTGGAAGGTGCGGGCGATGCCCCGGGCGGCGATCTCGGGCGATTTCCGGCCGACAAGCGTCTGCCCCTCGAAGCGGATGTCGCCGCCGGTCGGCGTGTAGATCCCGGTCAGCACGTTCATCATCGTGCTCTTGCCAGAACCGTTGGGGCCGATCAGCCCATGGATCGTGCCGGGCTTCACCGCCATGTCGACGTCGTTCAGCGCCTTCAGGCCGCCGAACTGCATCAGCACCTTCTCGATGTCGAGCAGCGTGCCGCCGGGCGGCGTCGTTGTCGCGGTCGCGCCCCAGACACGGGATTCGTCGCCGCTCGTCTTGACGACGAGCGAACGGCCGCCGCCCCGCAGCGAGAGGCTGGTCAGCACCTGCCGGACGAAGCCCATGATGCCGTCAGGCAGGTAGTACACCACGAACAGGATCATCAGCCCGTAGATGGTCAGCTTGTAGTCGACGATGCGCTCCAAAAAGAGCGAGAACACGAACATCGCGACGCAGAGCACGACGGCGATGCCGATGCTGCGGCCTTGCGTGCGATCCTTGCGCCAGGCGTAGAAGCCGCCCGCGACGGCCCCGAGCGCGATCAGCCCCGCCGTGATGCGGAACAGTTCGAGATCGGCCAGGATATTGGGCAGGAAGACCACGATGGCCGAGCCGATGATCGGCCCCATGCGCGACTTGCGCCCGCCCATCGCGACCGCCAGCAGGAACTCGATCGAGGTCGCGAAATTGAACGCCTCGGGCGCGATGTATTGCCGGAAATAGGCATAGAGCGCGCCAGCCAGTCCGGCGAAGCCGGCGCTGATCACGAAGGCGAGCACCTTGTGCTTGTAGACGCTGACGCCCATGCAGTCCGAGGCGATCGGCGAGTCGCGCAGCGCCTCGAAGGCGCGGCCATAGCGCGAGGCGATGATGCGGTTGATGATGACCACCGTCAGCACCAGCGCGATCGCCGAGATGTAGTAGTACTCGACCTCGCGCAGGCGCTTCAGCGAGAGATCGACATAGTCGCGCAGGTCGATGAACAGCGGCGTCCTGAGTTCGATGCCGAGCGGGCCGTTGGTCAGGTTGAGATGGTTGAACCAGGGTCCGAGATCGGTCATCTCGTTGATCAGCGTGACCACGATCGTCCCGAAGGCCAGCGTCACCATGGCGAGGTAGGGGCCGGTCACCTTCAGCGCCGGCAGGGCGAGCAGCGCCCCGAACAAAGCCGTGACGACGATCCCGGCCGGCAGCGCCCACCAGAAGCCCAGGCCGAAATGCAGCGAGAGCAGGCCCGCCGTATAGGCGCCGACACCAAACAGCGCGGCATGGCCGATCGAGACCTCGCCGGTGTAGCCGAAGACGATGTCGAGACCGAGCACCAGGATCGAATAGATTACGATCGTGGTGATCAGCGGCAGATAGTAGGACGAGGTCACGACGAAAGGCAGGGCAAACAGCGCAACGACGCCGGCGACGAAGAGCAGCTTCTTCATGGCGGCGTCAGACCTTCTTGATCGCGGTCTTGCCGAAAAGTCCGGCGGGTTTCAGCGCGAGCACGAGCAGCAGCAGGATCAGGCCGGGCACGTCCTTGTAGCCGGTGTCGAAATAAAAGCCGGTCATGCTCTCGGTGATGCCGAGGATCAGGCCGCCGACGACGACGCCGAGCCCGCTCGACAGGCCGCCGATGATAGCCACCGCAAAGGCCTTGAGGCCGAGCGCCGCGCCCATATTGGCGCCGGTCAGCGTGATCGGGGCGATCAGCACGCCGGCAAGCGCGGCAGACAGCGAGGACAGAGCGTAGGAGAAGGTGATGACCAGCGGCGTGTTGATGCCCATCAGGCCCGCCGCATCGCGATCGTTGGAGGTCGCGACCACGGCCTTGCCGTAGATCGAGCGGCGGTTGAAGGTCTCGACCGCGAGCATCATCGCAAGCGCGCCGAGCACGATCGCGATCTCCATCGGGCGGATGTTGACGCCGCCGATGGTCAGCGGGTTCTCGCTCAGCGGCGAGGGGAACTTCAGCGGATCCTTGCCCCAGATGTTCTCGGCCATGTTCTTGAAGATGATGCCGAGCGCGATCGTCGCCATGATCCAGCCGGCCTCGCTCTTGGTCTTCATCGCCTGGCGCACGCCGAGCCGCTCGACGACGGCGCCCTGCACCATGCCGAAGGCGAAGACGAAGGGCAGGGCGATGATGTAGGCGGCCAGATTGCCCAGATGCAGCCCGATCAGGAAATTGACGCAGGTCAGCCCGACCAGCGCACCCAGCGTCAACGCCTCGCCCTGGCCGAAGTTCAGCGTCTTCGAGGTCGCGAAGGTCAGCTGGTAGCCGAAGGCGATGACCCCGTAGATCATGCCGACCGAGATGCCGGAGACGAGGATCTGGAAGAAATTCTGCATCGTTTAAGCGAACCTGCGCTGCGTGCGAGCCACCTTAAGCCCTTATCCTGAGGAGCGATCCAGAGGATCGCGTCTCGAAGAATGAGGGCTGTGGTGAAAGGACTTTAAAAATGCCCTCTCCGCGAAAGCGGAGAGGGCCAGGCATGTTCAGATTGAAGAGAGATCGGCAGTTCAGGCCTTGGGCTTGACGCGCAGCGCGCCGGCGCCCTCGAGATCGGCCGGGTTGGCCGGGACGACGCGGCCGCCCTTGACGATGCCGAGCACCGGAATGTTGCTGGTGATCGCCTCGTGGTCGGTGGCGCTGAAGGGCTTCTCATAAGTCGTGACGACGCCCTCGACCTTGGTCGTAAGGTTCTCCAGCGCCTCGCGGATCTTGCGCCCGTCGGTCGACTTGGCCTGGTTGATCGCGGCGGCAAGCAGATACATCGAATCGTAGCCCTGCGCGGCCGAGACCGGCGAGGGAATGCGGTCGACCTTGTAGGCTGCCTGATACGCCTCGATGAAGCTCTTGCGCTTGGGCGTCGACGGCAGCTGTATAAAGGTCTGGGGCATCATCACACCCTCGCCATTGGCGCCGGCGGCATCGATGAAGCTCGCCATGGACAGGGTCCAGGATCCCATGACCGGGACCTTCCAGCCGAGCTTGACGACGGCGTTGACGGTCTGCGCCAGCTCGGGGCCGATCGCATAGGTCAGCACCACGTCCGCGCCGGCATCCTTGGCGCGCAGCGCCTGCGCGGTCATGTCGGTGTCGCCGATGTTGAACTTCTCGACGGCGACCGGCTTGATGCCGCGTTCCGCCAGCGCCTTCTCGAGGTCGGCACGACCGAGCTGGCCGTAATTCGTCGAGTCGGCGATGATCGCGATCTTGGTGTAGCCGTTCTTCTTGACCGCTTCGGCGACCATCGCGCTCTGGATGGTGTCGTTGGCGGCGTTGCGGAAGATGTAGTTGGCCTTGTGCTCGGGCGCCTTGAACTGCTGCGTCACCAGCGTGCCTGTCGAGACGTTGTTCATGACGGGGATTTCGGCTTCCTGGTAGAAGCGCTGGGCCGCGAGCGAGACGCCGGTGTTGATGAAGCCGACGGTCGCGACGACCTGCTCCTTGTTGATCAGCTCCTGCGCGATCTGGACGCCGAGCTCGTTCTTGGCTTCGTCGTCGCGCTCGACCAGCTGGATCTGCTTGCCCAGCACGCCGCCGGCCTTGTTGATTTCCTGCGTCGCCAGCTTCACGCCGTCGCGCATGCTGACGCCCATCGCGGCCGAGCCGCCGGTGAACGGGCCGCTGATGCCGATCTTGACCGTCTGCTGGGCGAAGGCCGCGCCGGTCATGGCCGCGCTGAAGGCTGCGGCGGTGAGCCATGTCTTGATTGTCATCGTTTCCATCCCTGTTTGGTTGTTCGTCTTTCCGATTGTTCCGGAAATGACACGGGTTCTTGTTGGCCCGGACTATATCGCCGCAATGCTCGCATGCAAGGCGGGCAGGCGGCGGGCGCGATCACAAAGAAGTAGAGCCGCGCGGTGGGGCCGGCAACTGCCAACAGCTGCTCGCCGGTCTTGGGAGATAAGTCTTTAGTCTTAGCGCCGGCGTCTGATTTTGTCGGATATTGCACAAGAACTGTGCCCTGACGCGATTGATCCGGCTGTGACTGCCGAGGCGCTCAGTCCCGCCCGGATTCGGCGCCGGTCGCGACCGCAAAAAAGTCGGTCGGCCCCATCTGTCCGCCCTTCAGGACGATGTCGAGATCGTCCAAGTCGGGGTCGTCGCTATGGGCCCGGCACAGCGGAGCGCCTGGCACGAGCGCGGCCCGATAGGACAGCCCCCAGATCGGCAGCGACCGGATCGCTTCGGTCGAGGTGTCGCCGCCAGCGACGACGAGCCGCGACAGCCTTGTTCTTGCGATGACGGCGCGCAGCAGCAGACCGGTCGCCTGCGCGACAGCCCCGGTATTGCCGGGCGTGCCGGGCGGGCGTTCCGTCACCAGCATGACGTTCCCGGCAGCGAGCAGTCGGCGCGCCTCGTCGGCAAGCCTGTTGCGATAGCCGGCCTCAGTGAGCAGGCGGCTGGGATCGATGGCGATCTTCGCGTAGCCCGAGGCCGCCTCGACCTGCGCGCGCGTCACCGGCGAAAGGCTGCCGACGAGAGCCAGAACCGGGCCGGAGCGTCTCTTGGCGGCGTCGGGATCTAGGCTGGCGGCTTTGCCCGCTCCGGCCGGGAGCATTTGCGCGACCGAGCTTGGCCCGACCGCAAGCATCGGCGTCGCCCGGGCCCGCTCCAGCACCAGCTCGCCGATTGCCGCAAGGTCGGATGTTCGCGACACGTCGAACAGGACGGCCTCCGGCCCGGAGGCGAGGCCGGCCGCGAGCGCAGCCGTGGCATCGCCCGTCTCGTGGAGGCGATAGTCCAGCAGCGCGATCCGGTTCAGGCCTTGCGCCGCCAGATGCCGGCGCAGATCGGCCTCGGCCATCGGCGTCACCGGGTGGACGCTCATCGTCGGATGGCGATCGATCCGATGAACCTCGCCGCCATTGCCCGCGGCGGCAAACAGGGTTCCGAACAGGCAATAGCGCGCGAGATTGGGCTGGCCGCCGAGGATCGGCACGAGCGGATTGGCAAAATGCGGCCGCAGCGCCCCGATAGCCGCGCCGATGCTGCCGATATGGGGCGCGCTGTCGAAGGTCGAGCAGCATTTGTAATGCATGAGATCGACGCCCTGCGCGGCGAAGAAACGGCCGGCTGCGTCGAGCTCCGCGATCATTTCGGCGGGAGTCATCGCCCGGCTCGCGCCGGCGACGCCGATCGCGTCGAGCTTGCCGGCTGCGGCGAGTTGCGCCGCCGTGGGAATCCCAAGAAACAGGAGCGCGCGCCAATCGCGTTGCGCCAGCGTCGCCAGCGTGTCGGTCGCGCCGGTGAAATCGTCGCCATACCAGCCATAGCGCAGGGAGGGACCGCCGCTCACGACGCGCTACCCCGCAGACTTGCCGAAGAAGTCGAGCGCCTGGCGCAACTCGACATGGCTCCTCGCCGCCGCGGCGAGCGAAATCCCCGCCGCGACCGCGTCCCAGGCCTGCCGGATGCTCGCGACGCCGGCCGCCGGGCCACCGGGATGGGCGAGGATGCCGCCGCCCGCCATGAACAGCAGGTCGTTATGGCCGATCGCATCCCAGGTCGGTTGCGCGGTGCCGGCCCATTGGCCCGAGGAGAAGGCCGGCATGACGCGGTCGTCGATGCCGTCGCTGAGCGGCGTCACACAGTCCTTCGCCGAGGACACGACCTCCTCGTCTTCCTGCGCGAACTTCCCCCGCAGGCCATGGACATGCATGTGATCGACGCCGGCGAGCCGCCAAAGCGTCTGATAGGCCTGAAAGGAGATGCCGAGCATCGGATGGCGCGAGACCGCGCCGAAGCCGTTGCGATGGCCGTGCAGAGCGAGGTCGGTCGAGCGGCGCAGTGTCTCGATGGCGGAAAATCCGCACCAGTTCAGGCTCGCCATCACGCAGGTTCCGCCCTCGCGCGCCACGAGATCGGCGTGGCGACGCATCGCGTCGGTCTCGTCGGTGATGTTGAAGGCGACCATGACGGACTTGCCGGTTTTGTCCTGGTGCCGCCTGACCGCCGCCATCACGGCAGGAACGCGCGTGGCCAGTGGCGCGTGGACCGGGTCGGCCGAAATCTCGTCATCCTTGATGAAGTCGAGCCCGGCGTCGCAAAGCGTCGTCACCAGCGCGGCCGTCTCTTCCGAGCTCAGACCGACATTGGGCTTGATGATCGAGCCGACCAGGACGCCGCTGGCGACGCCGGTCAGCCGGCGCGTCCCCGCGATGCCCTGCGTTGGCATGGGAAAGCGGCTGCGATAGACGGCCGGCAGCGTGATCGTGTCGAGCCGCATCCCCGTGACCTCGCCGAGGTCGTAGAGATTGCCGGCGACGATCGAGGCGAGCGTGGCGAGGTTCGCGCCGACATTGTCGACAGGAAACGAGATCGCGATGCGCGCCCGGCGCCACGGACCGGCGACGCCCTTACGCGCCAGCCACGCATTGGGCAGGCTGGGTTCGGACGCCGCCTCGAGTTCCTTGATCGACGTGACGACGGCCCGCGTGCGCTGCCGCAACTCGTCGGTCTCGCCGGCGACGCGGGTGAAGGTCCCGCTCGACTGTTCGCCAGCCATGATCTCGGCGACTTTGGCCGGATCGAGCGGCGTCTCGATCAGATAGGTCGCCTCGAAGTGCTCGCCCGCCATGGCCGTCTCAGAGCTTGCCGAGGTCGGGGAAGGGCCGCACAGGGTCCTTGCCGTCCCAGGTCTCGGCGGCCTCGCGGATCAGCCGGAACATCTCGCCCTTGGGGCCGGCGACCTCGGAGAGCTCGATCACGGTGCCAGGGTGATAATGCGTGTCGAAATAGACGAAGCGCCCGCGCTCGCCGACCTCGCCCGACATCACCGCCTTGAAGCCCTGCCTGGTCAGGCGTTCGAGGTCGGCGTCGTAGTCGGAGGTCCAGTAGGCGACATGCTGCAGGCCGCTATGGCCGGCATCGGTGAAGTCCTTGTACATCGACGGCACCGCATTGCGGCACTGGATCAGCTCGACCTGCAATGGGCCTGAATTGGCCAGCGCCACCGAATTATGCGGCTCGTGGGCCTCGCCCTTGTAGCGGTAGTTTTTGATCGGGACCTTGGGGTTGTAGAAGAACGGTCCGACGCCAAGGACGCGGCTCCAGTAGTCCATCGCCGCCTCGATATCGGGGACGACATAGCCAAGCTGACGGATCTGGCCAAAAAAACGGCTCATGACGAATGCCTTTATGCGCGACGCTTGGGAGGATCAGAATTTCAGGAAGCCGGTGGAGATCCACGGCACGGCGGCGACAACGAGGAGGCCGAGGAAAAGCGCCAGCATGTAGCCGCCGATATATTTCAGGCCCTCGTCGGGATTGATCTTGCTGATCGCGCAGGCGCCGTAATAGCCGACGCCGAAGGGTGGGGCGAAAAGCCCGATGCCCATGGCGAAGATCACGACCATGGCGTAGTGGACCTCATGCACGCCGATCTGCTTGGCGATCGGGAAGAGCAGGGGGCCAAACAGCACGATCGCCGGGATGCCTTCGAGCACGCTGCCGAGGATGATGAAGGCGATGATCGAAATCGCGAGGAAGCCCCAGGTCCCGCCCGGCACGGCGGCCATGATCTTGGCCAGATCCTGCGAGAAGCCTGATTGCGTCAGGCCCCAGGCCATGGCCGTGGCGCAGCCGACGATGAAGATGATCGCGCCGGTCAGCGAGGCCGTGTCGACCAGCATGCGCGGCAGGCGACGCCAGTCGAACTGGCGGTAGATCAGCAACCCCATCAGCACGGAATAGGCGATGCCGATGGTCGAGACCTCGGTGGCGGTCGCGACGCCCTCGACGACGGCGGCCCGGATCACGAAGGGCAGCGACACGGCCGGCAGCGCGATCAGGGCGAGCTTGCCGATCTCGCGCTTCGAATAGCGCACGACATGACTGAGATCTTCGTCGCGGTAGCGCCGCCAGACCACGAAGCACAACGCCGCACCGAGCACGACGCCAGGCAGCATGCCGCCGGTGAACAGGGCGGCAATCGAGACGCCGGTGACCGAGCCGATGGTGATCAGCACAATCGAGGGCGGGATCGTCTCGGTCTGCGCGCCGGTCGCCGATAGCAGCGCGACGAGATCGCCGGGTTTTGCGCCGCGCTTCTGCATTTCGGGGAACAGCACCGGCGCGATCGCGGCCATGTCGGCGATCTTCGAGCCGGAGATGCCCGAGACCAGATACATCGCGCCGATCAGCACATAGGACAACCCGCCGCGGACGTGGCCGAGCAGCGAGGCGAGGAACTGGATCATCGCCCTGGCCATGCCGGTCATCTCGATCAGTGCGCCGAGGAAGATGAACAGCGGCACGGCGAGCAGGATGAGGTGGCTCATGCCCTCGTCGAGCCGGCCGACCATGACCAGCAAAGGCGTCGAGGTCGTGAGCGCGAGATAGCCGAAGGTGGCGAGTGCGAAGGAGAACGCGATCGGCACGCCGGAGAAGACGTTGAGCGCGACGACGCCGACGAAGAAGATCACGAGATTGAGTTTGCCCAGCGGCTTCAGGGCAGGCCCGGCGAGCCAGAACAGCAGCACGAGCGCGGCCGTCAGCGCGAGCGCCAGGATGACGGGCTTGAGCGAGCCGAAACGCACGAGCCGGAAGCAGGCCGCCAGCAGCATCAGGCCCATGCCGACGGGGATGGCCGCCGCGCGCCAGGCGTTGGTAATTTCCAGCGCCGGCGTGACGATGAAGCGCTCTTCCTCGGCATATTCCAGCGCATGCGGCAGGATCATCAGCAGGAAGGCGATCGACGCCGTGACGGCGAGCGCCTCAAGCAGGGCGCGCACGCCGGGCGAAACGCGGGCGACGAGCCCGGTCATCCGCATGTGCTCGCCGCGCCTGAGCGCCACGACCGCGCCCAGCATCGAGAGCCAGAGAAACAGGATCGAGGCCAGCTCGTCCGACCAGATCAGCGGCTTGTGGAAGACGTAACGCGCCGTGACGCCTGCCCCGAGAATGACGATCTCGACCAGCACGAGCGTCGCCGCGATCGCCTCGACGAGGCCGCCGACGGCGCGGTCGAGCCGCATCGCAAGGCGCGCGATGCCGGTCTCGGGATCAGGCGCAAGCGTGGCGTGGCCATGCATCACGGGCTCCTTCATCGACTCGGCCGCGCGCTTTGCCGCTATCAGGCGAGCTTGCCGACGGCGCCTTCGAGCAGGCCCCAGGCTTCGGCGCCGAAGCGCTCCTGCCACTCCTTGTAGAAGCCGGCCTCGCGCAGCTTGGCGCGGAAGGAGTCCGGATTGGTCTTGTTGAAGGCGAGCCCCTTGGACTGCAGATCGGCCTGCACCGTCTCGTTCAGGCCCTTGATGTCGGCGCGCTGCTTGACGCCGGCCTCGTTGATCGCATCGGAGACGATGGTCTTCACGTCTGCGGGAAGGCCGTTCCAGGCGCGGCCATTGGCGATGAACCAGAAGCCGTCCCAGATATGGTTGGAGATCGCGCAGTTCTTCTGGACCTCGTAGAGCTTGGCGACCTGGATGATCGGCAGCGGGTTTTCCTGCGCGTCGACGATCTTGGTCTGCAGCGAGGAGTAGACCTCGCTGAACTGCAGGCTCGCCGGCGAGGCGTCGAGCCCCTTGAACATCGAGATCGAGAGCGGGCTCACCGGCACGCGGATCTTGAGGCCGGCCATGTCCTTGGCGGTCTCGATCGGCTTGCCCGAGGTCGTCATCTGGCGGAAGCCGTTGTCCCACATCTTCTCGAAGGCGAAGAGGTTGACCTTGGCGATGGCCGCGCGGACATGGGCGCCGACCGGGCAGTCCATTGCCTTCCAGACCTGATCATAGTCGGAGAAGACGAAGCCGACCGCGTTGATCGCGGCCACCGGCACCAGCGTCGCGATCACCAGCGCCGACGGGGTGAAGAATGTGATGCCGCCATTGCGGACCTGGCTCAGCATGTCGGTGTCGCCGCCAAGCTGGTTGTTCGGGAATATCTTGATCTCGACGCGGCCGTTCGTCTTGGCCTTGATCTGCTCGGCGGCCTCGGCGGCGCGCACATTGAGCGGATGGCTGAGCGGCAGGTTGTTGCCGTATTTCAGCTCGATCTCTGCGGCGCGCGCGATGTGCGGCATGCTTATCAGCGGGATTGCGGGCGTGGCGGCAAGGGTGCGCAGCACCGTGCGGCGGGTCAATGCAGTCATCGAAACCTCCCTGTGGTCGCTCCGCGACCTGATTGATCGTCGTCTTCTTGCCCTCACGATAGGAAGCATGGATGATGTCCATCAAGCTCATTTTTTGATGGTTTTTGATGGTATGAATGCGCCTGTCCCGAAGGCTCCGGTTGGCGAAATGGCCCCTGATGCGACGCCGAGACGGCGCCAGATGGCGCGGATCGACGATGTCGCGCGCTTGGCCGGCGTCTCGACCGCGACCGTCGATCGCGTCCTGAACCAGCGGCCGGGCGTTCGCGCGGTCACGGTGCAGCGCGTGCTGAGGGCGGCGACCGAAATCGGCTACGTCATGGCAGGCGCGCTGCCGGCGAGCGCGCTCAAACCGCTGAGGCTCGCCTTCCTGCTGCCGGCCGGGACGAACCGCTTCCTCGGTATGCTGGGACGCCTGATCGGCGGCTCGCAGGACCAGCTCGCCTCGTTCAATATGCGCGCCCGCGTCGACTACATCGAGAGTTTCAAGCCGGAACTCCTCGCCCAGCATCTGCGCCGGATCGGCCGCGAGGTCGACGGCGTCGCCTTCATGGCGCTGGAGCATCCGCTGGTGCGCGAGGCGGTCGACGCCCTGGCCGAGCGCGGCGTGCCGGCAGTGACGCTGATCTCCGACATCGCCACCACCCGCCGCGTCGCCTATGTCGGGCTCGACAACCGCTCCGCCGGGCGAACCGCCGGCTATCTGATCGCGCGCTTCATCGGAGCCCGGCCGGCCAAGGTCGCGATGATCGCCGGCAGCCTGAGCTACCGCGCCCATGAGGAGCGTGAAATGGGTTTCCTGCACCTGTTTCAGGAGCAGTTTCCGGCGATCGAGGTGGTCGGTCTGCGCGAGGGGCATGACGAGGAGGCCCGGAACTACCGCCAGACCAAGACCCTGCTGGCACAGCATCCCGATCTCGCCGGCATCTACAACATCGGCGGCGGGCCCGAAGGCATCGCGCGCGCCCTGAAGGAGGCCGGCCGGCAGCATGACGTCGTCTTCGTCGGCCATGGGCTGACGCCGGAGACGCGCGCGCTGCTGATGGAGGGCGCGATGGACGCGGTCCTCAACCAGAACCCGCAGGCGGCGCTGATGGACTGCGTCTCGATCTTCGCCAATCTGCGCGCCGGCCGCGCCGCGCTGCAGGGCACGACCCGGCCGAGCACCGAGATCATCCTGCGAGAGAACCTGCCCTGAAGCCGGGGAGCGGGATCCGGCGTCGGGTCGCTTAGCCGTCCGCTCAGTAGGTCGCCCGGCCGCCCGACAGGTCGAAAATGCCGCCGGTCGAGAACGAGCACTCGTCGCTGGAGAGCCAGAGCACCATACGCGCCACCTCCTCGATCTCGACGAAGCGCCCCATCGGGATGCGGCCCAGAATGTCGGCGCGGCGCTCGGCCGATATCTCCCTGGCCATGGCCGTCTCGGCGGCGGCGGGCGTGATCGCGGTGACGATGATGCCGTCGCGCGCGGTCTCCTTGGCCACGCTCTTGGTCAGCGCGATCAGCCCGGCCTTGGAGGCTGAATAGGCGGCGGCGAGCGCCATGCCCTCCTTGCCCTGGATCGAGGCGATGCTGACGACATGGCCGCGCAAGGGGTGCGGCGTTAGCGATGAAGGGCGCGGGGCCTGCGTCCGCATCCGTCCGACGACTGCGCGCGTGACGAGATAGGAACCAAACAGATTGACCTGCAGCACGCGCTGGAAATTCTCCGGCGAGGTCTCCCAGACCGGCTTCACCTCGCCGAGCACGCCGGCATTGTTGACGAGGATGTCCACCCGGCCATGCGCGGCGAAGGCAGCCTCGGCTGCCGCATCGACAGCCGTGACGTCGGTGATGTCGACCATGCGAGGGCTCGCCCCCGCGCCGGATTCGGCCGCTGCATCGTTCAGTGCCGCGGGGTTGGCGTCCCAGAGTTCGACCGTCGCGCCTGCATCGAGGAAAGCTCGCGCGATACCCAGCCCGAGTCCGCCGGCGCCGCCGGTGACGATCGCGACGCGACCCTTGAGATCATGGCGCATACTCATCAGCCGGCGCTCCAGGCGGTCTTGGTGCGGGTGATCTGGTGGCGATAGAGCCCCAGCGAATATGGGCCGCTGCCGCCGATCGCATCAAGCTTGCCGGGCGCGAGCTCTGCCTTGGCGAGCGCGACGAAAGCGGCCTCGTCGCCCCAGCCTTCCAGCAGCAGCACCCAGCGCGGCACGGCGTTGGCGACGCCGCGCGCCTTCTGCTCGGCTGTGGCGACGCCACTCGCCTCGGCATCGGCGGTCAGGAGATGCACGCCGGCAACGCCGGGCATGGCGAGCAGGTCGGGGATGGTCTGGCGCAGCAGCGTCGCCTTGTGGGCGGCGGCCCCCTCATCGGGCACATCGTAACGCAATGTGGCGATCAGCCCGCCCGCAGCCGGCCCAGCGCTGTGGGCGACGCGGCAGATCGAGCGCGCCACCGAGCGGAAGTGCCTGACGGCCGAAAGCGTCCACGGCGTCGGCGCATTCACGCGCGCGGTATAGTCCTGGCTTTTCAGGACCTCGACGCTCAAAGCCTCGTAAAGATTGAAGAATTCGAGATCGGCCTCGATCGCGGCATAGCGCCGGCCGCGCGTGAAGCCGGGAATGCCGAGCCGCTCCGGCATATGCTCCTGGCCGTGCCAGGCGTAGAATTCCTCACGGCCTTCCGGCGCGATGTCATGCCAGATCGCGACCGCTCCCTCTCCAGACAAGCTCACTGCCATCCTCCCTTTCACTGAGGCGGGATGCAGTCGACCACCCGCAGCCCTCATCCTGGGGAGCGCTCCGCGGGAGCGCGTCTCGAAGGATGCTCCAGAAAATTCCGGAGCATCCTGGGCCATCCTTCGAGACGCCGCTGCGCGGCTCCTCAGGATGAGGGCTGAGGATGGACCATTGCTGATCCACCTCGTCGAGGCGCGTTGACTCCGCCTCTTGTCACACGTATACGAAATTCAATTCTGAATTGGAAATCAATTCCAAAATAAAAGCCACAGGGACGGAACGTGACGATCGCAGCCGTGGAGCGGGTGTTGAAAGTGCTGGAGGCGCTATCGGGCGAACCCGATGGCGTCGATCTCAGTCTGCTCGCCGAACGGCTCGAATTGCCCGCCAGCGCGACTCATCGCCTGCTGGCGACCTTGGCCGAGCAGGGTTTCGTCGCGCAGAATGGGGCTAGCGGCGCCTATGGCCTGACACTGAAACTCTCGCAGCTTGCCTTCCGCAATCTCGATCTGCGCGGCCTGCCGGATGCCGGGCAGATCGTGCTCGACGGTCTTGCCCGCGCGACACGGGAATATTGCCGTCTCGCCGTGGTCGAGGACGAAAACCTCGTCTGGATTGCGCGCGCCCAGGGTGCGACGGCCGGCCTGCGCTACGATCCGCCGATGGGCACCGGGATCATCCTGCACGCGACCGCGACCGGCAAGGCCTGGCTTGCCTCCCTGCCCGAGAACGAGGCGCTGCGCATCGTCTGCGCGCGCGGCTTCGAGGCGCAGGGCCGCACCGGCCCCAACGCCTTGTCCGATGTCGACGCGCTGCGCGCCCATCTCGCCGAGACGCGCCGGCGCGGCGTCGCGCTCGCGGTCGAGGAGGGCGAGATCGGCACGGTTGCGATGGCGACGGTGTTTCGCGCCGGACCGGGCAAGGATGCGGACATCGCCGGAACGCTCAGCGTCGCCGGCCCCCTGCCGCGCATGACCGAGGAGCGGCGCGGCGCCATCGCCGAGGCGCTGCGCAAGGCAGCGCTGGAGATGGCCGAGATCTGGCCGCTGCGCCGCCGGCAAATCCAGACGCTTTCCGCGACTGCGGCGAGCAGCCGGGCCGAGCACATGCTTCAGGCGGGAGCACATTCATGACCGACGATGCCGCAGTCAGGCCGGCGACACAGGCCGCCGGTGCGCAAGATGGAGCGTCGGGCAGGGTCGCGGAGTGGGCGTCGGCCATCGCCTGGCCGCTGGCGAGCTTCGCCGTGCTGCTTCTGGCCTGGCAATGGCTGGTGCCCGTCGCCGGCGTGCCCGAATACATCCTCCCTGTTCCCAGCGCCTTCTTCGAGCGGCTCTGGACCGACCGGGCCCTGATCTTCCAGCACACGCTCGTCACCGGCAACGAGATCGTGCTCGGGTTTCTGATGGCGGCGGTGATCTCGATCCCGCTCGGCTACATCATCGTGTCCGTGAAGATCCTGGAGAAGGCGGTCTATCCCGTCATCGTCTTCTTTCAGCTCGTTCCGAAGATCGCGATCGCGCCGCTCTTCGTGGTCTGGTTCGGCTTCGGCCTGTTCCCGAAGGTGCTGCTGACCTTCCTGCTCTGCTTCTTCCCGACGCTGGTCGCCAGCATGACCGGTTTCCGGGCGCTGGACGAGCGCGTGCTCTATCTGACGCGTTCGATGGGCGCGAGCGCCTGGCAGACCTTCCGCTATGTCCGGGTGCCGGCCGCGCTGACCTATATCTTCTCCGGGCTCAAGGTTTCGGCGGTCTTTGCCGCTACGGGCGCGATCGTCGGCGAGTTCGTCGGCGCCAATGCGGGGCTGGGTTACCTGCTGCTGCGCGGCACGAGCTTCCTCGACATGCCGCTGATCTTCGCCTGCCTGGTGGCGCTCAGCGTCGTCGGCATCCTGTTCAGCTACCTCGTCGACGGGCTCGAGGTGCTCTTGATGCCGTGGCAGCGCAAGGGCTGATCGCGCCAAGGACAGAACCGCTTCGCTTCAACCATCAACCCGGGCTCAACCGGGACATTCGGGAGGACACCATGAACAGACGAACGCTGCTCGCCACCGCCGCCATTCTGACGCTCGGCACGGCATCCGCCTTCGCGCAAGGCGCGGGCAAGCCGATGAAGATTACGCTGAACTTCCTCGCGGCCGCCCCCAATGCCGGCTTCATGATGGCCAAGCAGATGGGGCTCTACGAGAAGGCCGGCATCAACCTGACGATCGAGGAGGGTAAGGGCTCAGGCACGACCGCGCAGATGGTCGCTACCGGCCAGACCGATATCGGCTTCGCCGACGCGCCCGCCGCGATGCAGCTTCGCACCAAGGGCGCGCCGGTCAAGATCATCGCCCCCGTCCTCCAGACCAACGGCTTCGCCATCATCGCGCTGGAAGACAGCGGCATCGTCACGCCCAAGGACCTCGTCGGCAAGAAGCTCGCGGTCCAGCCCGGCACGGCGCAGACGACGCTGCTGGAAGCGATCCTCGCCAGCAACGGCATCGACAAGACGAAGGTCGACGTCATCGCGATCGACCCCGGCGCTTTTGTGGGCGCGCTGCTGGAGAAGAAGGTCGACGMCATCCTCGGTGGCGCGGATTTCCACTCGATCCAGATCCGCGAGCGCGGCTTCAAGGTCCGCGATATCTTCTACCGTGACGTCGGCGTGCCCACCGTCGGCCTCTCGATGATCGCGCGCGACGACCGGATCAAGGCCGATGCCGACCTCTACAAGAAGTTCGTCGAGGTCAGCCTGCAGGGCTGGGACGCCGCCCGCAAGAACCCCGACGCTGCCGCCGACGCCGTCGTGGCGCAGTTCCCGGCGGTGAAGAAGGCGCAGGTGCTGGCGCAGTTCGAGGTCGTCAACAAGCTGCTCTGCGCGCCCGGCGCGATCTCGCTCGGCAAGGTGCCGGAGAAGAACTGGACGGTGAGCTACGATTTGCTGACCCAGTATCTCGGCCTGCCCAAGGACAAGCCGATCACCGATTACTACACCACCGAGCTGCTGCCGGCTTCGGCGGCATCCTGCTCGTGAGGACGCCGTGACCGCGAGCGCAGCCATGACGGGTTCCGCCGCCGCCGCGATCACCGGGCGCGGCATCGTCAAGACCTTCGGCGGCTTCACTGCCGTCGACGGTCTCACCCTCGATATCCGGTCTGGCGAATTCGTCAGCCTCATCGGACCGTCGGGCTGCGGCAAAAGCACGTTCATGCTGATGGCGGCCGGGCTCATCCCGGTCAGCTCCGGCGAGTTGCTGGTCGACGGCAAGGCGCTGACCTCGCCGCTGACCGATATCGGCATCGTCTTCCAGGATCATCTCCTGCTGGAGTTCCGGACGGCGCTGGAGAACGTCATGCTGCAGGCCGAAATCCGCGGCTTGCCGCTCGCGCCGGCGAAGGAGCGTGCGCTCGAACTCTTCGCCAAGCTCGGCATCTCGCATGCGGTCGATCGCTATCCCAAGCAACTCTCCGGCGGCATGCGCCAGCGCGTCTCGATCGCGCGTGCGCTGATCCACAACCCCTCCGTCCTGATGATGGACGAACCTTTCGGCGCGCTCGACGCGATCACGCGCACGCAGATCCGGCACGACCTCGAAATGCTCTGGCTGGAGACCGGCAAGACCGTCGTCTTCATCACCCATTCGATCGACGAGGCGATCGGCCTCTCCGACCGCGTGCTGGTGATGTCGCCGACGCCGGGCCGCGTCGTCGACGAGATCGCGATCGAATTGCCGCGTCCGCGCCCGGCCCATCTCGGCGACTATCCGAGTTTCAACGCCTATGCCGACCGCATCCACGACGCCTTCCGGCGCTTCGGCGTGATCAAATACTGACGGCAGGCGTAAGGCCATGCGCATCGCGATCACCGGCGGAACCGGCTTTCTCGGCCTGGCCAGCGCAATGCGGCTGGCGGCCGACGATCATGACGTGCTGTCGCTCGACCAGACCGTTCTGCCCGCGCGCGGCGGCATCGCCTTTCGCGCCTGCGACGTGGCCCGGCAGGACGATGTCGCGGCGGCCTTTGCGGCGTTTCGCCCCGAGGTCGTCATCCATCTCGCGGCGCTGCTGACCCTTGACGCCAAGGCCGACATCGTCGCCGCGACCCGCGTCAACGCGCTCGGCACGGCTCATGTCTTCGCCGCCGCGCAGGCTCATGGCGCACGCCATCTCGTCTATGCCAGCTCGGTCGCGGCTCTGGGCGATGCCGACATCTCCGCCGGTGACGCCGCCGTGCCGCGTCCATCCAGCGTCTACGGCGTGACCAAGGCCTATGGCGAGCATCTGGCGCGCGCCTTCGCGCAGGACAATCCGGGCCTGAGCATGATCGGCCTGCGCTTCGGCTCGGTTTATGGCCCGGGCCGTGCGCGCGGCTGGCGCGCGATCCAGGCGCTGGTCGAGCAGGCGATGGCCGGTGCGGGCGAAGTACACTATCCGGATTTCGAGGAAGCGATCGACTGGACCTGGATCGACGACGCGGCCGAGGTCGCCGCGCGCGCCGCCACCGCGCGGCTGGATGGCCACCATGTCTTCAACATCGTCGGCGACAAGCGCTTCATGCGCGACGCGGCCGCCCATCTGCGCCGGCGCTACCCCGCGCTATCGCTCGTCCCCGCCAGCGCCGTGACGCCGCCATCGGCCTGGGGGTTCACCAATGACGGGCTGGAGGCCGCCTTGGGCTACGCGCCCCATACGCTCATGGAAGACGGCATCGATCGCATGATCGCCGCGCTCGCTGCCAACTGACGCAGGTCGCGCTCTTCAGGGTACGCGGTCGAATCGCAGGATGCGGGCGCGATGACTGGCGAGGTGCAGCGCGCCGTCGTCTTCGAGAACGAGGCAGGGGCGATGGCGCCAGGGGCCATGGCTCAGATCGGCAAGTGCGCGGCCGCCCGGCAGGGCGGTCAGGACCGTCTCGATCCCGGCATCTCCGGCCCAGGCCATCCTCGCCGTCCCGTCGGGACGGACCAGTATCTCCGTGCCGAAATGCCGCTCGCGCCAGCGCCCCGGCAGCCTGCCGTCGAGCCGGGTTTCCGCCGGGACACGCGAAAGCCGGCGGAAGACGCCCCCGATCGAGCCTTCGAGCGTATCGGCGTCGATACGGGCGAGGCTGATGTCGAGATAGGCCGGCAGGCTGCGCATGCGGCCGTCGCCATCTCCGACCAGTCGCTCGAAGCCGCCCATCACGCTGATCGCATCGGCCGTCAGCTCGGCCCAGAACGGCCCGTTCTCCGCCGCGAACAAGCCCGTTGGAACCTCGGCCGCAGGCGCCGGCAGCGCCCGCCCCAGCAAGGCGGCGAGAATGCGTAGCGCCGGCCAGAGCGCATCCTCCTCGCGATTGGTCATGACGACGACGCCGACGCCATGCTCCGGAGCCATCAGGAAATGGTTGCGATAGCCGGGCAGCGATCCGCCATGCCCGACCAGTTTGACATCGTCCAGCATGCTGCAGACGAGGCCGAGCCGGTAGACGCTTTTGCTGCCGTCGGAGAACGGACGCGGCGCGGTCAGGCGTTCGAGCATGCCAGACAGCGAACCTCGTCCGGCGAGCAACGCCGCAGCCCAGCGCGCAAGAGCCTCGGCGCTGCCGACGATGCCGCCCGACGCCGAGTAATGAAACCCGTAGCGCCCGCGCCGCCAGACGGAGCCGTCGCGCCAGTAGCCGGTGGCGAGATGCGGCACGATCTCGCTTTCGTCCTGCGGAAAGCGGATCGGCAGTGAAAACCCGCCCATCAGCGCGTCGACAGCCTGCGCGTAGCTTATCCCAAGATGCCGTTCGAGCACGAGCTGCGCCAGTCGCCAGCCGGTATTGGAATAGGCCATTTCCTGGCCGGGCTCGCCATTCAGCGCCGGCAGGCGTTGCGCCACGGCGAGGATCTCGCTTGCACCGAGGCTGGCCGTGAAGGCGATGCCGCGCTGCCAGAACACCTCCATCATGTCGGGCAACGCCCCGGTCATGTCGAGCGCACGGCCGAGCGGGACGCGCGCGATCGCATCGGGAAGACCGTCGAGCAGTTCGCCGAGCGGAGCCGACAGGGGCAGCTTCGCCTGCAGCAGAAGCACTGCCAGAATATGCTTGCTGATCGAGGCGAAGCGATTGGGCGTATCGGCCGTGAAGGGGATGCCGTGCTCGATCGAGGCCAGCCCCGCGCCCGACGCCGCGCGCGGGCCATCCCGGTCGAACAGGACGATCGCGCCACCCGGCCCGCTTTCGCCGGCCCAGCCTGCAACGATGCCATTGGCTTTGCGCTCTGCCCCGATCCAGTCCGGCATGCTGTTCCCCGTCCGTCTGCGAGCCTTGCGCCCGGCTTCACGCAGTGTCGCCAGCCAGGCCGGATGGCGCAATCATCGCGCCATGCGTCGAGGTCGGGCCGGCATCCCTGTCACGGATCTCCCTTCGCCTTCGGTCCTGCGTCAATTCGGCCTGCCGGCGATCAGATCGGCCATGCGCTCGGCGATCATGATCACCGGGAGGTTCAGATTGGCGCGCGGGGCGGTGGGCATGATCGATGCGTCGACGACGCTCAGGCCGCTAATGCCATGGACGCGCCCACTGGCGGGATCGACCACGGCGTCGGGGTCATCATCGCGTCCCATGCGGCAGGTCCCGCACGGGTGCCATTGTCCGTTCGCATGCGCTTTCACATAGGTTTCGAGGATGTCCGGCTCGGTCAGCAGCGATTGCAGGCTGATGCCGTTCGAGACCGCGCGCTGGAAGAACAGCCGTCGCAGCGGCGGCAGCGCGTCGATGGCCAGGGCGATCGGGGCCGTGATCAGGTAGTTGCGCAGGGTCTGGCGCCCGAGCGCCTTGGCGAAGCCGCTATAGCTCGATGCGCCCGGCATCTCGACGACGTCCGCCAGCGGCCTCGTCGCAAACAGCCTGGCGATCAGGCGGACGGCCTCGCCCATGCGCTGAAGGTCGCGATAGTCCGAGAGATAGTTGAAGCTCGCGGTCGGGGGTTTTCGCGGATCGGCCGAAACCAGCCTGACCTCGCCGCGCGAATGGGCCTTGTTGATCCAGGAGATGATCGTTCCGATGCGCGGGCCGAGCGGATGCCAGGCGGACTTCGCCGCGACCATCAGGAACATGTCCGACGGGCCGCATTCCGCAACGCCCGACGAATAGCGCATGCCGACATGGATATGTCGCCGCGTCGAATTGCCGAGGCGCGCGCCGGGCTTGATATAGCCCGACAGCGAGATACCGGGGTGCTCCTGCAGATTGCCGCCGACGCCGGAACGGTCGGCCACGACCTCGATGCCCAGCCCGCGCAGATGCGCGCCCGGCCCGATGCCCGAGCGCATCAGCAGGGCCGGCGAATGCAGGCTTCCCGCGCAGACCACGACCTCCCGCGCCCGAAGCGTGTCCTGTCCCGCGCCGCGGATGACGTTGACGCCGACCACTCTGGCGCCCTCCGTCGCGAGCATCAGGACGTGGGTGTCGGTCAGGATTTCCAGATTGGGCCGTCGCCGCGTTTCGGCGTCGAGGTAGGCCATCGCGGTCGAGACCCGATGCCTGCCGTTATTGGACAGGGTCATCGCGAAATGGCCGTCGTCATAGACGCCGTTCTGGTCCGCGATGTCGGCATAGCCGAGCGCCTCCATCGCCGCTTCGGCGGCGACCGAGAAGGCCGGCCAGTGCTCGTGCGGAATCCGGTGGATCGGGATCGGGCCGTCCTTGCCGTGGAGCGGCCCGGAAAAGTCGAGGTCGTTCTCCGCCTTCAGGAAATAGGGCAGCACCGATTGCCAGTCCCAGCCGGCCGCGCCAAGCTCCGCCCATTCGTCGTAATCCGCCGGCGTGCCGCGATTGGCGACCTGCCCGTTGATGCTGGAGCCGCCGCCCAGCAGTTTCGGCTGCTCGTAGCGCTTCGGCGGCGGCCGGTCGGCGACGTTGTGGAGATGCGGCTGCGTCTGCACCATCAGATCGGGCCAGTGATTGGCCGGGTCGAAGGCGGCCTTGCCGGGATAGGTGTCGAGGATCGCCGCTCTTTCTTCGCCCGGTCTGACGTCGCGCCCGGCCTCGATCAGCAGGACCTTGCGCGCCGGGTCGGCAGAGAGGCGGTTGGCCAGGACGCAGCCTGCCGAACCGCCGCCTACGATGATGATATCCCGCATGGTCGTACTCGCGATGGTTCGGATCGTCGGAGGGCTTGGCTCGTCGGAGGGATAGGTTCAGGCCGGCAGCCCGAGCGCCTGGAACGCGGCGGCCCCCGCCTCCGCGACCTGCTGGTCCTGCACCGTCGAGCCGGAGCTGACGCCGATCGCGCCCACCACCACACCGGAGGCCAGCAGCGGAATGCCTCCGGCCAATGTCGTGAAGCGGCCGCCATGCATGTGCTGGATGCCGAAGCCCGGCTCTCCCGGCAGCGTGCGCGCCGCGATGGCGCGGGTCTCGATCTGTGCTCCGGCCGCTGTGAAGGCCTTTGCGAAGGCGATTTCGATCGAGGTGAACTTCGCGCCGTCCATGCGCCGGAAGGCGACGGGGTGCCCCGCCGCATCGACGACGGCGATGTTCTGGGGCACGCCTATGGCGGCGGCTTCGCGCGTGGCGGCGGCAATGACAAGATCCGCTTCCGCAATGCCGATGCTGCGCGTGGTCATCATCGGCGTCAGCCTTTCACCGAGCCCTTGGTCAGCCCCGACACGATCAGGCGGCTGAGCAGGGCGAAGGCGACGAGAATGGGCAGGATGGCCAGGGTCGCGGATGCCGTGAGCGGCCCCCATTCGCGCCCGAAATAGCCGATGAAGTTGTAGATCGCCGGCTGGATCGGCCGCAGCGCCGGCGTGTCGATCATGACCGAGCCGGCGACGAATTCGTTCCAGCATCCAACGAAGGTCAGCACGCCCGCCGCGCCCAGTGCCGGACGGCTCAGGGGCAGCATAACCCGCGTCAGGATCTGCAGATGCGTGGCGCCGTCGACGATTGCCGCTTCGTCGAGTTCGCGCGGAATGCCTTCGATCGAGCCCTTCACGATCCAGACCGCCATCGGCAGCTGGTAGGCTGTGTAGATCAGCGGCAGCGTGAACCAGGAGTTGGTCAGCCCGAGACGGGTGAAATAAAGGTAGTTCGGGATCAGCAGCGCCGCCGCGCCGAGCGACAGCGGAATGCTGGCGACCACCAGCATGAATAGCGGCCGCCGCAGCGGGAAATCGAAGCGGTCGAAGGCATAGGCCGCCGGCAGCGCCAGCATGAGCACGCTCACAACCGTGATCGCGCAATAGAAGATGCTGACGCCCATATTGCCGAGGAAGCCGCTCGCGATGACGCGCTGATAGTTCTCCGTCGTCGGCGCGAAGCTGAACAGCACGGGCGGGACCCGGAACAGGTCGGGCTGCGACTTGAGCGAGGTCAGGATGCCCCAGAGCAGGGGCAGCAGGTTCATCAGCGCCAGCAGCCCAAAAAGGCAGGCGACGACGATGCCGCCGGCCCGTGGAATGGCGATGCGGCGGCGGATGTGCTCCCCGGCGCCGCTGCGAGACGCGATCGCATCGGCGCGGACGCTCATCACGTCTTCCATTTGGCGAGCCTGACATAGGCGAAGACCAGCAGGATGTTGCCGGCGAACATGGCGAGCGCGAGCGCGGTCGCGGTGCCCAGGTCGAAATTGACGAAGGCCCGGTCGAAGACCTCGATCGGCAGAATGCGGGTCGCGTCGCCCGGTCCGCCGCCGGTGAGCACCAGCGGCGTCTCGACAGTGTTGAGGTTGGACAGGGTCAAAACGATCATGACCAGCAGCAGCGGGGTCTTGAGCAGCGGCAGGACGATCAGGCGGAAGATCTGCCAGGGACTCGCGCCGTCGATCCTGGCCGCCTCCTCATAGTCGTCGGGAATGCCTTTCAGCCCGGCCAGGATAATGATCACGGCATAGCCCAGCCGCTTCCAGACGGAGACGCAGATCAGCAGCGCCATGGCGCTGGTCGGGTCGTTGAGGAGCTGAACCTCGGGCAGTCCCGCCATCCTGATGAGCGAGCCGGCGAGCCCGATATCGCTGACGAAGACCCAGCGGAACAGAAGCGTCGCGACCACCGTCGAAATGATCCAGGGCAGGATCACGATCATCTGGACGAGGAAGCCTAAGCGCTTGCCGAGCCGGTTGATCCAGACCGCCAGCGCCAGCGCGATGCCGGTCGTGAGCGCCACCGCCGTCACGGTGTAGACGGCGCTCCGCTTCAGCGTGCCCGCGAGCACGGGGTCGTCGAGCAGGCGGGCGTAGTTCTCCAGCCCGGCGAAATCGGTCGGCGCGCCGTACTGGATGCGGAACAGGCTGAACCAGAAGCCGTAGAAGACCGGCGAGAACAGCACCAGCATCAGCACCGCGAGCGCGGGCAGCACATAGCTGACGCCGGCAAGGCGCGAATGGACGGTCATCCGACGATTCCTGGATCGCAGTGGCGCAAAGGGAGCGCGCAGGGCCTGAAGGCCCCGCGCAGCGATCGCTAGCGGTTGTTCTGGCGGTTGAAGCGGGCTTCGGCCTCGACCAGCGCCTCCTTGACCCCGATGCCGTCGATCAGAATGCGCTGCGTCGCCTTGTTCAGGGCCTGCCGGTAGCCGCCGACATTGAAATCGATCGGGGTCAGCCAGCCATATTTGCTCGAGCCTTCGCTGGCGACGCGGATGTACCCGTTGCCCGGCTTGTCGATGTAGTCCTTCACCGCGCTTGCCGTGGAGGCCATCAGTGGCGACTGCCCGCCGACGGTGACCCAGATCTTTTCGGCCTCCGAACCGAGCATGTATTCCACGAATTTCCCTGCCTCGGCCTTCTGCGTGCTTTTCGACCAGACGCCGACGGCCCACCCGGCCATCACGGCTGGCGAATGCGCCGTCTTGCCGCTGCCCGGCCACAGCATGAGGCCGATGTTCTCCTTGCCGAGCTTGGCCTGGAGCGTGGAGATGCGGACGCTCGGCCCCTGCACCATGGCGACACGGTCGGAGGCGAACTGCTCGAACAGATCATCGACCGTCCATGTCGCCGACTGCGCCGGCGAGACCTTGTATTTCCTGATCAGGTCGGTCGCGAAGGTCATCGCGGCGACGCCCGCCGGGGTCGCGAAATTGGCCTTTCCATCGGGCTTGAACAGTTGTTCGCCTTCGCCGAGCATGTGGGGGATCATCATGTGGGGATCGGCCTGCTGCTCGCTGAAGCCCTGCGCAAAGCCGTAGCGCGTCACCTGGCCGGCGGCGTCCCTGACGGTCAGCTTCTCGGCGGCGGCGCGGAAATCGTCCCAGGTCTTGATCGACTCGGGCGAAATCCCTGCGGCCTTGAGCAGGTCGGCGCGATAGGTCACCGCGATGTAGTTGGGCGAAACGAACATCGCATATTGCTTGTCGCCCTTCTTGGTCAGATCCCAATAGGCGCTGGCATGGTCCTTGACCTGCTCGGCTGGCCATTTCCCGATGAAAAGCTCGTTGAGATCGGCCAGCGAGCCCGAGCCGATCGCATCCCCGAGAAAGTCCGTGATCGCCCAGATGATGTCCGGGGCAGTGCCGGCGCGATGGGCGGCGAGGAATTTCGGCGTCATCTGGTCCCAGACCTGCGTCTCGACCACGATGCGGGCGCCGGGATTGGCGCTCTCGTAATTCTTGATGATCTGGGCAAGCGCCAGTTCGCGTGGCGTGGTGCCGGTCGCGCTCAGGAAGCTCCACATGCGGATCGTTCTGGTCTGCGCGAAGGCGGATGTCGGCACTGCCACCGCGCTTGCGAGCATGCACCCGGCGGCGGCAAGGGCGCCAAGAATCTGACGGCGTTTCATGATGATCTCCTCCCGGTAGGATTGGCCGGTTCGAGCCGGCTCTGCTTCAGTTCGTCGATGACGTGGCGCGCTTTCAGGTCGGCGAGCGCGTCCTTCAGCGAGCGGCGCAGATGGCTCCTCACCGCTGTCGCGTAGGCCGCGCCGTCGCGTCCGCGCAGCGCTGCGAGAATGGCCCGGTGCTCGACGGCTTCGGATGCGTGCCGTCCGCGCCAGGATTCGATCCCGCGCTGAATCCAGGCGTTGAGCACCTGCATCTGGATCCCGCGATAGGTCGAGAGCAGCAGGTCGTTGCCGCTGAGCTCGACGATCTGGTGGTGGAAGCTGGCGTTCTGCTCGTGGCGGTCCTTGTGCGAAATCGCCTGCGGATCGACCTCCAGCCGCCGCTGGACCGCATCGATCCCGTCGATGGCGTGGTCGTCGAGCGTGCCTGCCTTGAGGCGCTCGATCATCAGCTCGCCGGCCATCAGCTCGATCGCCAGGCGAACCTGCCAGAGGTCCAGAACCTGCTTCGCATCGGGGTCGCGGACGTGATAGCCGCGCCGCTGCACCACCGCGATGAAGCCCTCCGCCGCCAGACGCATCAGGGCCTCGCGCACCGGGGTCAGGCTGACGCCGAAATGCTCTGCGATCTTCTCCGGATAGAGCCGCGCGCCCCGCTCGAAATAACCGAACACGATCATGTCGAGCAGCGTGCGGCGGAGCGTCTCGGCCAGCGTTTCGCCAGGCTTGCCGACAAGCTCGCCGAGCTCGGCGGGGTTACGCACCAGGATAGGCATTGCGCATCTCCGCTTTCGTATCAGGGGCATCGACGGTGTAGCGACCGATCCGCGCGGGATCCGGCTCGCCGCCATGACCGGGACCGTCCTGTGCGACGAGTTGGCCGTCCCGCAGGACGAGCGGCCGCAGCGCCATCTCGTCGCGCAGCGGGTTCAAAAGCCGGTTGGCCTCGTAGGCATGCACCGCGCGCGCGGCGCGGCAGGTGTGCAGCGCGGCGGAAACACCGACGCTCGTCCCCACGCCATGAGGCGCCATGGCGATGCCCGAACGCGCGCAGAGTTCGCCGATCGCGAGCAGGCCCGAAACGCCACCGGCACGGCTGATATTGGGCTGGAGGAAGTCGACCGCGTCCGCCGCGACCAGCGCTGCATGGGCACTCAGCGTGAACTCGTTCTCGCCGGCGGCGATCGGCACAGGGGACGCCCGTCGCACAGCGGCCAGCGCCAAGGGATCGTCGGGAGGAACCGGCTCTTCCAACCAGCCGATATCATAGGGCACGAGGGCCTTTGCGACGGCGATGGCGGTTGGCACGTCATAGGCGCAGTTGACGTCGAGATAGAGCGGAACGCCGGGGCCTATCGCGGTCCGCACGGCGGCGATATGGTCGAGATCGACCGCGATGCCGCGCCCGATCTTGAGCTTGATCGCCGTATAGCCCTGATCGAGATAGCTTCGCGCGGCGCGAGCCGATTTGTCGGGATGGTCCTGGAAGGTGACCGGGCTGACATAGGTTGCGACCGGCCCTGGGCTGCCTCCCAGAAAGGTCGCCAGAGGGAGCCCCGCCGTCCGCGCTTTCAAATCCCAGAGCGCGATGTCGACGCCGCTCAAAGCCTCGATCGCCGGCCCTCGGGTGCTGCCCATCGCGACGAAATAGCGGTGCAGATCGGCCAGCATCTCCGCCGGGTCGCCCACGGTCGCACCGATCAGCGCGGGCGCCACGACGCCGTTGATGATCGCCGTCGCCGCGCCCGGGTGCGGCAGGCCGAAAGCCTCGCCATAGCCGACGGCGCCGTCATCGCTTTGCGCCACGACCAGCGTCGCGACCTGGCCGGTCCGCAGAATGCGCCGGAAATGCGCTGCGGGCGTCAGCAGTTCGGGCGGCACCTTGTCGATGCCGCCGAACACGTCCGCGAAGCGCGCCTCGAGCTGGATGGCGATGAGCCGGGACAGCTTCACTCTCGTTCTCCCAAGATAATAAATTATAATTTATTTTTTCTGTTGCGTAAGTCAATCGCATTCTGCGGGACTCACGCCGTGCGTCCGCCAAGGCAAAATCCCTTACCCCGTGTGAACCTCAGGCGAGGGTCGCGCGTTTGATCGCGGTCACGGAGAACGAAAAATGCGGGAACCGATTTCCACGGAAGCTGATAAGGATGCCGCTCTGGCGCAGCTTGCCGATTTCAGGCAGGCGAAGCCCGGCAGCGCGGAAGAAGAGGCGATGATGGAACTGGTGACCTCGGTCGCCGATTTCATCTCGGATCGCGATCAGACAGGAACGGAGCTGTCATGAAGAACGCTTTCACAGCCGCCGGCGCCCTAGGCCTTGTGCTGTTGGCCTCGGCCTGCGTCGAGCGGCCTCGTCAGCGGCTGATCGTCGCCAATCCCGAGCCGATCCGGCCTCAAATCTCCGCGAAACGTATCGCCGACGACGGCGAGGGCGGCCTGATTCTGCCCGACGGCTCGCGGGTCGAACTCGACAGACGGGGCGGTTTTGCTCTGCCCAATGGCGAGTATGTCCGCCGCGATTCGTCGGGCGCGCTCAATCTGCCGAATGGATCACGCTGCCTGCCTGACATCGGTGGGTTCGTCTGCCCCTGATTTTCGATGCCGGCAATTTGTGCGAATTCGAAGGCGATTGCCGGCCGCTCGCGCAACGGGTTTTAGACCAGACCCGATCTGCTTGACGCCGCGATGCCAGCACCCTGTCGCAGCGCTCAGCCGTCGCTCTCGCGCCTCATGATGCGGTCGACGTCATCGCCGTCGACGCGCCACTGTTCAAGCAGCACCTTGGCGATGGCTTTCTGTGCCGCGATCATACGTCGATCATACAGGATCGCGGTTGCAGCCCTGGCGCAGCGCGCCCGAAGAGACACTTCGTCGTCCGGGCGCAAAAAATCGATATAGGGCAGCATCTGCTCGAGATCGTCGGCGTGGGAGCTGATTTCGCCCGGATACCATTTGAGGCCTTCGCCCTCGTTCCAGTAGATCATCTCGCCGCAATATCCGGCACACAGGATGATGATCTCGGCCTCGGCGCGTCGGATATCGGGTTGCCGCTCATTCTCGAATCCCCTTCGATAGGGCTCGAAACACGTCTCGCCGCTGACACCGTAGGGAGGCCTCAGCCAGGCATGGGTGATGTGACGCTGGTGATGCCAGCCGACGACGATGTGGCCGGCCTCGTGAAACGCACAGGCGGTGCGGCGTATTTCGATGGGGATGGCGCTGAGCGCGAGGCGCGGTCCCATATCGTCATCCTGCGAAGCCTGTCGTCGTAGCGCTCGACAATACCAAGCTTTGACGCAACCGCCGAGCGCGACCTGGATGCCGCAAATCCCTCGCTGCCGACCGCTTGGCAATCGGCTGCCCGGCGCTCGCGGATTGCACCCATGTCGCTGCGGATAGAGATAGTGTTTGTCCGTTTCGCATGGCGTTGTGCGTCGGACCATGCTCTATCTATGGCAAAGGTTCGTGCAAACGACCAAAAATGAGCCGCGATATAGATCGCGGCGCTTCCATGGGAGGAAGACATGCGGTTTCATCGTCGCCATATCCTGTCTGGCCTGATCGCCGCGCCCGCGGTCGTGACGTTCGCCCGTCCGGGCTCGGCCCAGAGCGCCGCCACCCTGAAGATCTCGCATCAGTTCCCCGGCGGGAGTATCGATCAGGGCGATTTTCGTGACCGGCTCTGCCGCATCATGGCGCGCGAGGTCGAGAAGCGCACGTCCGGTTCGCTCAAGTTCGAGGTCTATGCCAATTCGTCCCTGATGAAGACCAACGCGCAGTTCTCCGCGATGCGGAAAGGCGCGCTCGATATGTCGCTTTACCCGATCGCCTATGCTGGCGGCGAGCTTCATGCATGCAATCTCGGGCTGATGCCGTGCCTCGTCACCAGCTACGAGCAGGGTGCGAAGTGGAAGACCTCCGACGTCGGCAAGGCGCTGACCAGGATCGTCGAGGACAAAGGCATCAAGATCATCTCCTGGATCTGGCAGGCCGGCGGTATCGCATCGCGCAAAGGAGCAATCGGAGGACCCGACGACGTCAAGGGCATCAAGATCCGGGGCGGAAGCCGCGAGATGGACCTGATGTTCACCGCCGCCGGCGCGCAGGTTTCGACGATGCCGTCCAACGAGGTTTATATCGGCATGCAGACCGGTGCGCTCGACGCCGCGGTGACCTCCTCGACCAGCCTGATCTCCTTCCGCCTGGAAGAACTGTCGAAATCGCTGACCGCTGCCCGCAAGGGCTCGTTCTGGTTCATGCTCGAGCCGGTGTTGATGTCCAAGGCGATCTTCGACAGCCTGAAGCCCGAGCAGCAGAAGGTGCTGCTCGATGTCGGGGCCGAGATGGAAGCCTGGGGCATGGCGGAGGCCAAGAAGGACGACGAGGAGGTCGCCAAGGTCTATGCCGCCAAGGGTGTGCTGGTGACCGACCAGACGGACGCCAATCTCGCGGCCTGGCGCAAGATATCCGAGGAGAGCGCCTGGAAGGACTATGCGGCGAAGTCGACCGAAGCCGCGGAACTCCTGAAGCTCGCCCGCGCGGTCTCCTGACATGGCGGGTGGCCTGCAGCACGACGCCATCCTCGCCAGCGACAACAGGATTTCGACACCGACGACCAGCAGCGTCGCTGCGGCCGTCGGCGCGGTCAACGAGGCGCTGTTCAAGCTCTCGGCCCTTGCGCTGCTGGCTGCAGCGCTGGTCCTGACATTCGGCGTCGTCGCCGGGCACCTCTATGGCCGGGGCGTCGAGTGGCAGGACGAGGTCACGATCTTCCTGATCGCAGGGGCCATGTTCCTGTCCGCGGGGGCCGTGCAGCAACGGCGTGGGCATATCGGCATCGATTTTCTCGACCATATGCTGTCGCCGGCAGCCAATGCCGCGCGGCGGACGGTCGTCGACGCCGTGGTGCTGGCTTTCTGTCTGTTTTTCGCCTGGAAGGCTGGCGGGCTGCTGCAGGAAGCAGTGCATGAAGGCCAGACGTCTCATTCTGCCTGGGGTCCGCCGCTCTGGATTCCCTATTCGCTGCTGACCTTCGGCATGGCGCTGCTGGCCGTGCAGGTGGCGCTGCAGGTCGGTCAACGCTCTCTCGTCACCCTGGTCGTGGTCATTGCGGCGGTCACGGCGCTTTTGATGTGGGACAGGCCGGTCAGGCCGCTCGTCACGGGCCTTTCGCAGGCACAGGTCGGCATCGCCTATTTCGTCGCGACGCTCGTCGTGATGTTTTCGGGCATGCCGATCGCTTTCGCGCTCGGCGTCGTCGCGCTGATCTTCATGCTGCTGTTCATGCCGGCGGCGTCCGTCGACACCATCGCGCAGAATTTCTACGAGGAACTAGCCAACGTCATCATTCTGGCGATCCCGCTCTTCATCCTGAAAGGCGCGGCCATCGGCCGCTCGAACGCCGGCAAGGACCTCTATTCGGCCCTGCATGCCTGGCTGCACAGGATTCCCGGCGGGCTCGGCGTCGCCAACACCATCGCCTGCGGTCTCTTCGCCGCCATGGCCGGCTCATCGCCGGCGACCTGCTCCGCCATCGGCTCGGCGGGCATTCCCGAGATGAGGCAACGCGGCTATTCGGGGGGCTTTGCCGCCGGCATCATCGCGGCAGGCGGCACGCTTGGCATCCTGCTGCCGCCGTCGGTGACGATGCTGCTCTATGCCGTTGCCGCCGAGGTCTCGCTCGGCAAGCTGTTCCTTGCCGGCATCGGGCCCGGCCTGCTGCTGATCACGCTGTTCGCGCTCTATTCGGTGCTGCGCTACCGAAAGGAATTCGCGGCGGCGCAGACAATCGAGGCGCAGACCGGCGTCCGCTCGGCGTTGCTGGCGGAGGAGCATTACACGCTCGGCCAGAAGCTGAGGATGATCGCCTGGGTCGCGCCTTTCGTCTCGATCCTGGCGGGCGTCATGGTCGTGCTCTATGCGGGCTGGGCCACGCCCTCGGAGACGGCTGGCGTCGGCGCCGTGCTGGCGCTTATCGTCATCGGTGCGATGTATGGCATCTGGCGGCCCTCGAAGCTGATGCCGATCGTCACTGGAACGCTGCGCGAATCGACGATGCTGCTGATGATCATCGGCATGTCGCTGCTCTACGCGTACGTCATGAGCTATCTTCACATCAGTCAGGCGATGGCTGCCTGGGTGATAGCTCTGTCCCTGTCGAAATGGGTCCTGCTGGCGGCGATCCTGCTCTTCGTGATCGTGCTCGGCTTCTTCCTGCCCCCGGTCTCGATCATTCTGATGACCGCGCCCATCGTGCTGCCGCCCCTCAAGGCCGCCGGGTTCGACCTGATCTGGTTTGGCGTCGTCATGACCATCGTCATGGAGATGGGTTTGATCCACCCGCCGGTGGGGCTCAACATCTTCGTCATCAAGAACATTGCGCCGGATATCCCGCTCTCCGACATCATCTGGGGCACGATGCCTTTTGTCGTGCTGATGTTTATCGCCGTCGTCATCTGCTGCCTGTTTCCCGGACTCGTTACCTGGCTGCCCTCCGTAATGATCAAATAAGCGCAGCTGCGAATCGTCCCAGAAGCTGTTCATGGCCATGCGGCGCGGACCCAACGGCCGATCTGGCGACAAGAGCCACATCCGGGGCACGTCCGGCACGGTTCGAACGGTTGATCCCTGCCGTCTCGTGCGCTTGCTCTTGCGCAAATCCGTCGTTGCCGACCGCCCGGCAATCGGCTATCCACCCCTCACGGATTGCGCCCGTAGCTCAGCTGGATAGAGCGCTGCCCTCCGAAGGCAGAGGTCACACGTTCGAATCGTGTCGGGCGCGCCATTCAATCCTTTGAAATGGTTGGCTTTTTAGGACGCTTCGCGTTGGCGAGGGTTTGGTCGCGCTTTGAAAATTGGCCTGCTGCCGGTTTCGTGGACGGCTACCACATCTGCGTGCAAGTCGGGTCGTATCGAGGAGGGGTGCATCGTGACCTGGGTGCTGTCGTCCCCGCGCGAGTCGGCGCTCGGCCTGTTGCGGCGATGCGGCGTTTTGGCCGGAGAGAGCTTCCCGGTCGTCACGCGTGGGGCTGGGGGGCTCTAACTTTGCCCTTCGCCATGTCTCCCGCGGATGCGCCTGACAGCTGCCCAGACGCTCAGAAGCGCAATTGGCACAAACATCGCGGTCGCGACGCCTGGGTCCAGCGGCAGCACGCCTGCATCCTTGGCGCCCTTGGCCAGATAGCCGAACAGGCTGACGACGTAATAGGCGATTGCCGCGATCGAGAGCCCTTCGACGGTCTGCTGCAGGCGCAATTGCAGACGTGTGCGCTCGTTCATGGCGGCCAGCAGGTCGCGATTCTGCTGTTCGAGAGCGACATCGACCCGGGTGCGCAGCAGATTGGCGGCACGGGCGAGCTTGGTCGAGAGGTCCGCCTGCCGTTCCTGGAGCATCTGGCAGGTGCGCATGGCTGGCGCCATTCGCCGCGCCAAAAAGGCCATGATCGTCGGCCAGCCGGCGAAAGGCGTCTCGCCGATGGCGAGCAGTCGCTGCTGGACGATGGTGTCATAGGCCCGGCTTGCGCCGAAGCGATAATTGGATGACGCAGCCTCCGATTCGAGCCTGGCGGCCAGCGCCGTCATCTCGTCGAGCAGGGCATTGTCGGCCGCCAGCCCGCCTGTCTGCGTCATCGCGCCCGCGATGCGCACAAGCGTTTCCTCCGTGCGCCGGACCGATGGCGCGATGCGCTGCGATTCCGGCAGTCCGAGCAGGGCCAGCGTGCGGTAGGTCTCGACCTCGAGCAGGCGCTGGACGAGAGCACCCGCCCGTGGCGGTGTCAAAGAGCGGTCGCTGACGAGAATGCGCACGAAACCGTCGGCACCGGCGCGGAAATCGGTCGCCACGACGGCCGCGCCATTGTCGACGAGAGAGGCGGCCAGGCTCGACGCGTCGAAGAGCAAATCCTGGACCGAGCCGGGTCCGTCCGTCAGCAGATGCAGATCGACCGAGACGAGGTGGGGGCCGGGTTGCGGCAGGGCGTGCATGCCGTGCGGGAGCGCGCCCGCCACGGGCAGGAAGGGCGTCGGCTGCAGGGACGGCAAGCCCCAGCTATATGTGGTGAATTCGCTGTGCTGCTCCCACCGCAAACTGGTCTCGCCAAGGCGCGTGCGATGGTGCTTGGCGCCCTCGTCGGGCGCGGGCAATCCGCGTTCGGCGCAGAAGCGGGAGAGTGCGTCGCGGTCGGCCGCCGCTTGGCCAGGGTCAGTCAGAAACGCGAAATGCAGAACTCTGTGCGGTGTCTCGATCGGGGCGAAGGGCCTGGCATGGACCTCGCCCAGGATCGCGCCGCGCTCAGGGTGCGGAATCAGCCCGCCGGGCTCGCTATGGCCGTTCGATGTCATGAAGCCCCCTACAATTTGGGCCGTTCAGTCTTCTTCTGATCCAAGCTTGCACCAACTGCGACGTCGCGACCAAATCGTCACCGGGGAAATGGCGCTCGCGCAAGTCAAATCAACCGCGAGTAGGCTGCGCTCGATGAATACGTCGCCCACATGCCGAGCAATGCCTATCGCCGCGTCTGGACGTTGCTACGGCGTGTGGCGCGGGCGGAAGGCCGGTCAGCGCCCAATCACAAGCGGTCCTACCGCAGGGTGAAGGCCCACGGTCTGCTCCTGCAGCGCCATGCCGGCGGTGTCGAGGCGCGCCGTCACGATGGCGGCATCGCCGTCGATCAAGCGGTTCTCCGACGCCGGTGCCGGCATGAGCCTCAATCCCGAAACATTCCTGCTCGCACTGCCCCAAAATCGGGGAGCACGCCGACGATTTACTTCTTTTTCCCGTCCGGGCCGAACTGCTTGAGATAAGCGATCACGTTGGTGATCTGCGTATCGTCTTTGAGACCGGGAAAGGTCATCTTGGTTCCCGGCGTGACGCCGCGCGGATCCTTGATGTAGACGCGGAAATTGTCCTCGTTCCAGATCTTGTCGAGGCCCTTGTAGGCCGCCGAATAGTTATAGCCCTCATGCGTCCCGGCCTTGCGGTTGTCGAACAGGCCGTTCAGCACAGGTCCGACACCGTTCCTGGCGGTCTCGCCGATCTGGTGGCAGGTCCGGCATTGCAGGAATACCTTCTCCCCGGCGGCCGCATCCTGCGCCTGTGCGGTGATGGGGGCGAGCGCCACGGGGGCGAAGGCGAGGAAGCCGGCTGCGACTGCGTAGGCAAGCTGTCTCATGGTGAGAACCTCCTTGGATTTGTTCCAGATCAAGTAGAGCTTCGCCCGGATGGGACAAGGTCTGCTTGACCGCCCGGACGTCACGTTCCCCTCAGCCGGCATTACGGCCTTGCGACATCTCCGCTGTCGGCGCCTTCCGGATCGGGACAGGGCCAACCAAAGCGATTGCATGTCGCGCAACTCCTTCGTAGTGTATCGTCAGCTTGACAGCAATGTGTTAATCAAAATTGACACATCGGCCATGCGATGGGGAGTGGAATGCCCGAGACCCCGATCCTAGACACCGTGACGAGCCCCGCCCGGTTGCGCGATCTGTCGCTGCCGCAGTTGAAACAGCTTGCCGACGAGCTCCGCGCCGAGACGATCGACGCCGTCTCCGTCACTGGCGGGCATCTCGGCGCAGGGCTCGGCGTGGTCGAACTCACGGTCGCGCTGCATCATCTCTTCGATACGCCGCGCGACACGCTGATCTGGGATGTCGGCCACCAGGCCTATCCGCACAAGATCCTGACCGGCCGGCGCGACCGCATCCGCACGCTGCGGCAGGGCGGCGGCCTTTCGGGTTTCACCAAGCGCGAGGAGAGCGAATACGACCCGTTCGGCGCCGCGCATACCTCGACCTCGATCTCCTCGGCGCTGGGCTTTGCCGTCGCGCGCGATCTCAAGAACGAGAGCGGCCATGTCGTGGCGGTGATCGGCGATGGCGCGATGTCGGCGGGCATGGCCTATGAGGCCATGAACAATGCCGGCGCGCTCGGCAAGCGCCTGATCGTGATCCTGAACGACAACGACATGTCGATCGCGCCGCCCGTCGGGGCGCTGTCGGCGCATCTCGCCAAGCTGCTCTCGGGCAAGGCCTATCTGTCGCTGCGCGACCATGGCCGGCAGATCACGAAGAAGCTCGGCAAGAAGCTCGATTCGACGATCACGCGGGCCGTCGAGCATGCGCGCGGCTATCTCACCGGAGGTACGCTGTTCGACCAGCTCGGCTTCTACTATGTCGGTCCAGTCGACGGCCATAATCTCGACCATCTGCTGCCGGTGCTGCGCAATGTCCGCGACGCCGGCAACGGGCCGATCCTCGTCCATGTCGTAACGCAGAAGGGCAAGGGCTATGCCCCGGCCGAGGCGACGGCCGACAAATATCACGCCGTCGTCAAGTTCAACGTCGCGACCGGCGCGCAGGAGAAGGCGGCCTCGAGCGCTCCGTCCTACACCAAGGTCTTCGCGCAGGCGCTGGTGAAGGAAGCCGCCCGCGACGACAGCATCGTCGCGATCACCGCCGCGATGCCGTCTGGCACCGGGCTCGACCTCTTCGCCAGGGCGCATCCGTCGCGCTTTTTCGATGTCGGCATCGCCGAGCAGCATGGCGTGACCTTCGCGGCCGGCCTCGCCTGCCAGGGCTTCAAGCCGTTCTGCGCGATCTACTCGACCTTCCTGCAACGCGCCTACGACCAGATCGTGCACGATGTCGCGCTGCAGAAGCTGCCCGTGCGCTTCGCCATCGACCGGGCCGGACTGGTCGGAGCGGACGGGCCGACCCATGCAGGCGCCTTCGACACCGCCTATCTCGGCTGCCTGCCCGGCTTCGTGCTGATGGCGGCGGGCGACGAGGCCGAACTGGTCCATATGGTCGCGACCGCCCGCGCCCATGACGAGGGCCCGATCGCCTTGCGTTATCCGCGCGGGGACGGCGTCGGTGTCGCCATGCCCGAGATGGGCATGCCGCTCGAGATCGGGCGCGGCCGCATTCTTCGGGAAGGCACCCGCATCGCAATCCTCTCCTACGGCACGCGGCTCGCCGAATGCCTGAAGGCGGCCGAAGCGCTCGATACGCTCGGCCTCTCCACCACCGTTGCCGATGCGCGCTTCGCAAAACCGCTGGATCGCGCCTTGATCCGGCGGCTGGCCCGCAACCACGAGGCCCTGATCACCGTCGAGGAGGGCTCTGTCGGCGGCTTCGGCTCCTTCGTGCTGCATGCGCTTGCCGATGACGGGCTGTTCGAGGCGGGGCTGAAGATCAAGACGCTGGCGCTGCCCGACCGTTTCCAGGACCACGACACGCAACCGCGCATGTATGCGGAGGCCGGGCTCGACGCGGATTCGATCGTGGCGACGGCGATGAGCCTGTGCCGGCCGAGCCAGATCGCCCTGCGCAACGCGACGCTTGGCGCGGCCGCGCTCAGGCTGGTGCCCGCGCCGCTGCACGAGGCCTCGACATGAGCACGGCTGCCGCTCACAGGCGCCCGCTGACGGTGCTTCTGGCGAAGCCGCGCGGCTTCTGCGCCGGAGTGGTCCGCGCCGTCGAGATCGTCGAGCGCGCGGTCGCCCAGGCCGGCGCGCCGGTCTATGTCCGCCACGAGATCGTCCACAACACCCATGTCGTCGAGGGGCTGCGGGCTCAAGGAGCCGTCTTCGTCGGCGAGGTCGACCAGATCCCCGAGGGCTCGACCACGATCTTCTCCGCGCATGGCGTCTCGCGCGGCGTCGAGGCTGCAGCCGCAGCGCGCGGGCTCGACGTCATCGATGCGACCTGCCCTCTGGTCCACAAGGTCCACAATCAGGGCCGGCGCTATGCGCAGATGGGCTATGATGTCGTGCTGATCGGCCATGACGGCCATGCCGAGGTCGAGGGTACGCGAGGGCAGGTCGATGGCCGGCTCCACGTCATTGCGACGGCCGCCGAGGTCGCGGGTCTCGTCGTGCAGGACCAGTCCCGAATCGCCTACATCACCCAGACGACGCTGTCCGTGCAGGACACCCGCGATGTCATCACGGCGTTGAAAGCGCGTTTTCCCGAGGTCGTCGGCCCCGACACCCGCAACATCTGCTATGCGACCCAGAACCGGCAGGCGGCTGTGCAGGCGATGGCCCCGTTCTGCGATCTGATCCTCGTGGTCGGTTCGCGCTCCTCATCCAATTCGAGCCGGCTGCGCGAGGTCGGCGAAATCGCAGGCGTCGAAAGCCATCTGATCGAAGGGCCCGACGCGATCGATCCCGCCTGGTTCGACGAGGTCGACACCGTCGGCTTCACCGCGGGCGCCTCCGCGCCCGAACGCCTGATCCAGGATTCGATCGACCGTTTGCGCGGATTTCGGGCCGTCAACGTCCGCGAGCTCGACGGCGCCGACGAGGAGGTCGTCTTCCGCCTGCCGCAGCGGCTCGCCGAAGCGGTGGCGTCCTGAGCGCCGGGGAGATACGCATGGACGGCCTCGTCGAACCCACCAGCATCATCCCGGAGCTGTCACGCGGCAGCGACCGGGATTCCATCTTCAAGTCGGGAAGGTCGGCCATGGCGTCCGGGTCTTCGTCTGGCCCAAGGCGGAACGGCAGCGCTGCGATCGGAAAAACAAAAACCACCCCAAAGCAGCACGCAGAGACCGCGACGCCCCGCAGGCCCGCCCCCTTCCCGTTCTCGGCGATCGTCGCGCAGGACGAGATGAAGCGGGCGCTGCTGCTGGCGGCGATCGACCCCACCATTGGCGGCGTCCTGATCTTCGGCGATCGCGGCACCGGCAAATCGACCGCGATCCGGGCGCTTGCCGCACTGCTCCCGCCGATGCGCGCCGTCGTCGGCGATCCCTACAACCGCGCGCCGGATGCCGGTGCCAAAAACCAGAAGACGCATCTCGTTCCGGTCCCGGTCGTCGATCTGCCGCTGGGGGCGACCGAGGATCGCGTCGTCGGCGCGCTCGATCTCGAAAAGGCTTTGGCGAGCGGCGAGAAGGCCTTCCAGCCCGGCCTGCTGGCCCGCGCCAATCGCGGCTTCCTCTATATCGACGAGGCCAACCTGCTCGAGGACCATCTCGTCGATGTCCTGCTCGACGTCGCAGCGTCCGGCGAGAACGTCGTCGAGCGCGAGGGCCTGAGCATCCGCCATCCCGCGCGCTTCGTGCTGGTCGGCAGCGGCAATCCGGAAGAGGGCGAACTGCGGCCGCAATTGCTCGATCGTTTCGGCCTCTCCGTCGAGGTGACGACGCCGACCGACCTGCCGACGCGGATCGAGGTGGTGAAGCGGCGAGATGCCTTCGACCGCGATCCCGACGCCTTCATCGCGCAATGGCAGGGCAAGGACGACGCGATCGGCCGCAAGCTGACGGCCGGGCGCAAGCGGCTCGCGACGATCATAACGTCGGATGCGGCGCTGATGCGCGCCGCCGAGCTTTGCCTGCATCTGGGCACCGATGGCCTGCGCGGCGAACTCACGCTGATCCGCGCCGCCCGCGCGCTTGCGGCTCTCGATGGCGAGCGCGAAGTGCTCGACAGCCATATCCGCGCGGTCGCGCCGATGGCGTTGCGTCATCGCCTGCGCCGCAATCCGCTCGACGAGGCCCGCTCGACCGTCCGCGTCGACCGTGCGCTGGACGAAATTTTCGGGCCATGACGGGCGCCGGCGACGCTGCACTGGGGGTCGCGTCGCCTTCGCCCTGGCGGCTGGCCGAACTCGCCGCCGCCATCCTCGCCCTCGACGCCGCCGCAATCGGCGGCCTGACACTGCGCGCGCCGGCAGGCCCGGTGCGGGATGCCTGGCTTGCGCGCCTGACGACATTGCTGGGCGACACGCCGCTTCGCCGCATGCCGTCGACCATCGGCGATGCGCGGCTGCTTGGCGGGCTCGACCTCGCGGCGACGCTTTCAAGCGGCAGGCCCGTCGCCGAGCGCGGACTTCTGGCGGACGCCGATGGCGGCGTCGTGCTGGTGGCGATGGCCGAGCGGCTGAGCCCCGCCACCGCAGCGCGCCTCGCCATGGTGCAGGACGCGGGCGAGGTCCGTATCGAGCGAGACGGCGTGGCGCTGACCCTGCCCGGCCGGTTCGGAATTGTCGCCTTCGACGAGGGCATCGCGCCCGAAGAGCGGCCGCCGGTTGCGCTGACCGACAGGCTGGCGCTTATGCTGGACCTGTCGGATTTGTCGCATCGCGAGATCGAGCCGGCCGGCTTCACGACCGCCGAGATCGAGACGGCGCGCGGCCGGCTGGCCAGCGCGACCATCGACGACCAGGCGATCGAGGCGCTTTGCGCCGCCTGCCTTGCGCTCGGCATCGGCTCGGCCCGCGCCGCGCTCCAGGCCGTCAAGGTCGCGCGCATGATCGCTGCCTTGGCCGGTCGGGATGCGGTGACACAGGAGGATGCGGCGCTGGCGGCCGCGCTCGTCCTCGCGCCGCGCGCAACGCAGATACCGGCGCTGGCCGAGGGCGAGGACACGCCGCCGCCGGAGCACCAGGACGACACGCCATCGCCTGAAGCGGACGACCAGGACAGGCAACAGCCGGCCGATCTCGACGATCTCGTGCTCGAAGCGGCCAAGGCCGCGATCCCCGCCGGGCTGCTGGCGCAGTTGCTGGCGCAGGGCGGCCGGGTCCGCGCCCGGGCGTCGGGGCGGGCCGGCCAGTTCCAGAAGGCGGCGACGCGCGGGCGCATCGTCGGCTCGAAGGCCGGCGAATTGCGCGGAGGGCAGCGTCTCGACGTGGTCGAAACCCTGCGCGCGGCCGCGCCCTGGCAGGTCTTGCGCCGGGCCGAAGCGGGCATGGCGGACAGGCGTGGCATCATCGTCCGCCGTGACGATTTCCGTGTCGCCCGCTACAAACAGCGCAGCGAAACCGCGACGCTCTTCGTCGTTGACGCCTCCGGCTCCTCGGCGCTGCAGCGCCTCGCCGAAGCCAAGGGCGCGGTGCGGCTGCTGCTGGCGGAATGCTATGTCCGCCGCGACGAGGTCGCGCTGATCGCGTTCCGCAAGACGCAAGCCGAGATCATCCTGCCACCGACGCGCTCGCTGGTCGCGGCCGAAAGGGCTCTTGCCGGCCTGCCGGGCGGGGGCGGCACGCCGCTCGCCACCGCGATCGGCGCAGCCGCCGCGCTCGCCGACGCCGTGCGCCGCAAGGGCCGCACCCCGGCGATCGTGTTCATGACCGACGGCCGCGCCAATATCGACCGGGACGGCCAGCCCGGCCGGGCCAAGGCGCAAAGCGATGCACTGGCCGCCGCGCGCGCCCTGCGCGGCGAAGGGCTGATGTCGCTGCTGATCGACACCTCGCCCCAACCGCAGCCGCAGGCCGCCGAGATCGCGGCGGCCATGGGCGGGCGCTACGTGCCGCTGCCGCATGCCGATGCGGCTGGCGTGAGCAGGGTCGTCGGGGCCGCGCTGGCGGTGGCGCGATGACCGCCGCCCTCTCCTGGACCACTGACGGGCGCGATTGGCCCCATCGCGAGGCGAGCCGCTTCGTCACTGCGGGCGGCCTATCCTGGCATGTCCAGATGATGGGCTACGGTCCGCCGCTGCTGCTGCTGCACGGCACCGGCGCCTCGACCCATTCCTGGCGCGACCTGATGCCCCCGCTGGGCGAGCGTTTCAGCGTGATCGCTCCCGATCTGCCCGGCCATGGTTTCACTGAGGCGCCCGACGCCGAGCTGCTCTCGCTGCCGGCGATGGCTCGCGCGCTCGCCGCCTTGCTGGCGGCGCTCGATGTGTCGCCGAAGCTCGTCGTCGGCCATTCCGCCGGGGCGGCGATCGCGATGCGCATGGTCCTGACCAAGGCGATCGCGCCGAAAAACCTGATCAGCCTGAATGGGGCGCTGCTGCCGTTTCGTGGAGTCGCCTCGCAGCTGTTTCCGTCGCTGGCGAAGCTGCTCGTGCTCAACCCTTTCGTGCCGCGCTTCTTCGCCTGGCGGGCGGGCAGCGCTACGGCGGTCGAGCAACTGCTCGAAGGGACCGGCTCGCATCTCGACCGGCGCGGGCTCGAACTCTACCAGCGCCTGTTCTCGAACCGCGTCCATATCGCCTCGACGCTGGCGATGATGGCGAACTGGGATCTGGAGGCGCTCGGGCAAAACTTCGGCAAGCTCGATCTGCCGGTGCTGCTGGTCGTCGGCGCCGGCGACAAGGCGGTGTCGCCGGCCGATGCGCGCGACGTCGCCAGACGCCTGCCGAACGCCCGCATCGAGACGCTGCAGGGCGTGGGCCATCTCGCCCATGAGGAAAAGCCGGACGTGGTCGCGAGGCTGATCCTGGCCGAGGCGCTGTGTGCTGCGGAACTGGTGGCGTCATGCTGACCGAGTTGCAGCCTCCCGGCCTCGGTTCCAGAGCGCCGACGCCTCGGCCGGATGGCCGGCCGCATGCGATCGTGATCGGCTCGGGCTTCGGCGGGCTCGCCGCCGCGATCAGGCTGGGCGCGCGCGGCTACAGGGTCACGGTGCTGGAGCGTCTCGACCAGCCCGGCGGCCGGGCGCGGGTGTTCCGGCAGGACGGCTTCACCTTCGACGCCGGGCCGACCATCGTCACCGCGCCCTTCCTGTTCGAGGAACTCTGGACGCTGTGTGGCCGCCGCATGAGCGACGATGTCGCCCTGACCGCGCTCGACCCGTTCTACCGGCTGTTCTTCGCCGATGGTTCGACGCTGGATTGCTGCGGCGACGATGCGGCGATGCGGGCGCGGATCGCCGCCTTCGCGCCCGGCGATCTCGCAGGCTACGAGGCTTTCCTCAAGGACGCCGAGGCGATCCACGAGGTCGGCTTCGAACAGCTTGCCGACACGCCCTTCAGCACGCTGGCCGATATGCTCAAAGCCCTGCCGGCGATGGCAAGGTTGCGGGCCGACCGCAGCGTCTATGGCCTTGCAGCACGCCATGTCCGCGACGAGCGGCTGCGGAAGGCGTTGAGCTTCCATCCGCTCTTCATCGGCGGGAACCCTTTCGCGGTCACGGCGATCTATGCGCTGGTGATCCATCTCGAACGCAAATACGGCGTCCACTTCGCCCGGGGCGGCACGGGTGCATTGGTGCAAGGCCTGGTCGGGTTGATCGAGGGCCAAGGCTGCATGATCCGCCATGGCGCGGAGGTGTCGCAGATCACGGTCGAGGGCGGTGCGGCCACGGGCGTTAGGCTCAACAATGGCGAGACCCTGACCGCCGATATCGTGGTGTCCAACGCGGACGCCGCCCACACCTATGGCTCATTGCTGGAGGCCCGGCACCGCAAGCGCTGGAGCGATCGCAAGCTCGCCCGCGCCCGCTATTCGATGAGCGTCGTCGTCTGGTATTTCGGCACGAAGCGCCGCTACGCAGACGTGCCGCATCACAGCATCCTGTTTGGACCGCGCTATCGCGGCCTGATCGACGACATCTTCGAAAAGAAGGTGCTGTCCGACGATTTCAGCCTCTATCTGCATCGCCCGACCGCGACCGACCCGACGCTGGCGCCCGCAGGCTGCGACGCCTTCTATGCGCTGGTCCCCGTGCCCAACCTGCAGGGGCAGACCGATTGGGCGGCGGCGGCCGAGCCTTTCCGCCGGCGCATCCAGCAGCGGCTGGAGGAGACGCTGCTGCCGGACCTGGGCGACAGCATCGTGACCTCGCGGCTGATGACGCCGCCCGATTTTCGCGACGACCTGCTCTCCGTCCATGGCGCGGCCTTCGGGCTCGAGCCGCGCCTGCTGCAAAGCGCCTGGTTTCGTCCGCACAACCTCAGCGAGGAGGTCGAGCGGCTTTACCTCGTCGGGGCAGGCACTCATCCCGGAGCGGGCCTGCCCGGCGTGCTCTCCTCGGCAAAGATCCTCGACACGGTGGTGCCCCATGCGACCGAACTCGTCTGACATCGCCGCTGCCGACATGGCCGCCTGCAACCGCCTGCTGCGGGCGGGCTCGAAATCCTTCCATGCCGCCTCGATGCTGCTGCCGCGCGAGACGCGTGGGCCGGCGACCGCGCTCTATGCCTTCTGTCGCCTCGCCGACGACGCGATCGACGATGGTCCGGGCGATCCCGCCACCGTAGCTCTTCTGGAGCGGCGCGTTGCAGCCGCCTATGCCGGTCGGCCCTTCGATCATGCAGCCGATCGCGCTTTTGCCGTGACCGTGCGGCGCTTTGCGCTGCCGCAGGCCGTGCCGCTCGCCCTGATCGAGGGCTTCGCCTGGGATGCCGAGGGCCGGCGCTATGAGACCTTCGAGGATCTGTGCGATTACGCCGCCCGCGTCGCCGGCTCCGTCGGCGTGATGATGACCACGGTGATGGAGCGCAGGCATCCGCAGGTGTTGGCGCGGGCAGCCGATCTCGGCGTCGCCATGCAGCTGACCAACATCGCCCGCGATGTCGGCGAGGATGCACGCAAGGGCAGGCTTTATCTGCCGCTCGCCTGGCTGCGCGAGGCCGGCATCGACCCCGATGCTTTCCTGGCGAATCCGGACTTCACACCGGCCCTGGCCGGTATCGTCGCGCGCCTGCTCGACGAGGCCGCGCAGCTCTATGCCCGCGCCGACGCCGGCATCGCGCAGCTTCCGGTCGGTTGTCGCGCCGGCATCCGGGCGGCGCGGCTGATCTATGCCGAGATTGGCCACGAGGTTGTCCGCGCTGGCCATGATTCCGTGTCGCGGCGCGCCGTCGTGAGCAAGCGCCGCAAGCTCGCGCTGCTGGCGCGTGCGCTCGTCGCCGGTGCGTCCGATGCGGCCAGGCTGATACTGCCGCCGCTGCCGGCCAATGCCTGGCTCGTCGCGGCCGTGGCGGAGATGCCGCATCCGCTGCGGATGCCGGAGCGTAGCCGGAGCGTGCCGTGGTGGAACCTGACCGGCCGCGCCACCGGGGTGATCGAGACGTTCGAGCGACTCGGCCGTGTCGAGCGCGGGCTGATCCGCGGTCCGTGACAGCTTGCCGGAGAAACCGATGCCGTCGACTTGGATGTTCATCGCCGAGATCACGCTGACGCTTGGCGTCGCGCTTGGCTTCGGGTTCTGGCAGCTCTGGGATCTGAGGCGCGAGAAGGTCAAGGATGCAGCGAAGGCGGCCGCAAAAGAAGGTCGTTCTACCCCCTCCGCGGCATCCTGAACGGCAGCATCGCCTGCACCACCGGGCTGGCGAAGCGGTCGAGCGACAGGCTCTCATGCATGGCCAAAACCGGTTCGCCGTCGAGATGCGTTGATACCAGCGAGCGCGCGTAGAACGGCGTATCTTCCAGCGTCTCGACGAGCGCGGCAGGCCGGCCGGCGTCGCTGCGTGTCTCGCGCGCGATCCGCCAGCCGCTCCGACGCAAGCCCGAAACGGGCGGCGGCGCGATCGTCGCGGCCACGCCCGCACCATCGAAGCGCCAGCCGAGATCGAAACGCGAACCGTCGCGCCTTTTCCCGCCATAGAGCACGGCCGCGCCGTCCCGCGTTGCAGCGCGCGACCAGTGCCAGTCGCGAAACCCTTCCGCGATCGGCGCGTCGCCCTGGTTCATGTCGAGATAGCCCGGCCCGCGCCAGCTCAGCCTGGGTTCGGAAAGCTCGACCTCCACGGTCGAGAGCGGCGCGATCGGCCACCAGCGATGATCTCCCTGCGCGTTCAGCGTGACGACATGGTCGGTCACGGCGCGCGGCGTCACCCGCACGGTTCCCCGGACGCGGCGCGGCAGCGGCAGGGGCATGCCGATCTCGTCGATCGCGATGGTCAGCGCATCGCCGTCCCAGTGCAGGGCGCTGGGGCCTATGGCGAAATGCTCTGGTGAGATGGCGACATGCCGGCGGCCGCGCTCGGTCATCGTCCAGCGCCGCGCGCCCGGCCCGTAGAGCGCGACGTTCAGCGCGCAATGGTTCATCGGGTCGGCTGCTCCGCGCTTGCGCGCCATGGCGTAGTAGGGCGAGAACACGCTGCCGATGAAGGCGATGATGCTCAACCCGAAACTGCCGTCCTCGCTCAAGGCATCGACATACCACCAGGCATAGCCGCCGGGCGGGACCGCGACGTCGAAGCGAGGTCCGCCAGCACGGCCTGCGCGGCCAGCATTCCCGACAGTGCCACCATCGGCACGCCCGGCCCCGGATGCACGCTGCCCCCCGCCCAGTACAGCCCCGGCAGCCGCGCGCGCGAGCCCGGTCTGGCAAAGCTCGCCATCGCGCCATGGGTCGCCCGCCCATAGAGTGCTCCGCCCGTCGCCGGGAAGAGCCGCTCCCAATCGGCCGGCTGCGTCGTCGTCACATGGTCCGCCCTGAGGCTGATCTGCAGACCGCACGACGCCAGCCGCGACAGGGTCGTTTTGAGACATTGCTCGCTCTCCGTGGTCGGCAGGGGGCCATGGTCGCCGGTCGGCGGCGCGTTGACGAGGATCAGCAGCCGCTCCGGGCCATCGGGCGCATGGCTGGCATCATCCCGGTCCTGCGCGCAGACATAGATCGTCGGTTCGGCCGGGAGCTTGCCGTGGCGAAAGATTGCATCGAACTCGGCGCGATAGTCGCGGCTGAAGAAGACGTTGTGCCGTTCCAGCGGAAAGCCGGAGGTTTCGGCGACGACCGACCATGTCAGCGCCGAAAGCGAGCGCTCGCCCGGGCGCGTCGGCGGCGCGTAGGGCGCGGCGTCACGGCCGAGCCCGCCCGTGGCGATGGCGTTCACGTCGGCATTGCTGATGACGGCGTCGGCGAAGATGGTCTCGCCATGGGCGAGGCGCACGCCGACGGCATGGCCGCCCGCCACCAGAATCTCGTCGACCGGCTCGCCATAGCGCAGCGTCGCGCCCTTGTCCCGCGCCAACCGCGCCAGCGCCAGCGCGAGGCGATGCATGCCGCCATCGACCAGCCAGACGCCCTGCTGCTCGACATGGGCGACGAGCATCAGCGTGGCCGGCGCGGCGAAGGGCGAGGAGCCGCAATAGGTCGCGTAGCGCCCGAAGAGCTGGCGCAGGCGCTGATCCTGGAACGCTTTTCCGAGCGCGTCCCACATCGTGCCGAAGGGACTCGTCGCCCAGAGCTTGCCGAGACCCGAGAAGCCCGCCTGCCGCACCAGCCCGAGGGGGGTTGGCCGCTCGCAGGTCATGAAGTTGTCCTTCAGCGCGTCATGGATGCCGCAGGCCTGCGCGCAGAAGGCGATGTAGTTGCGGCCCTCGGCCGGGCCTGCGAAAGCGGCGACCGCATCAGCGGATGCCTTGCGGTCGGCAAACAGATCGAGCCGCTGCGTCTCGCTCCAGGCATGGCGCGCCAGCGTCGCAAGGGGGGCGAGCGTGACATGGTCGTCGAGTCGCGCGCCGACCCGGTCGAAGATCGCGTCGAAGACCCAGCGCATCGTCAGCACGGTCGGGCCCGCATCGAGCCGGCGATGGGCCACCATGACCTCGCGCATCTTGCCGCCGGGCGCATCGGCCTTCTCGACCAGCGTCACGTCGAGACCGCGAGCCGCCAGCAGCAGGCCCGCCACGAGCCCGCCGATGCCGGCGCCGATCACCACGATGCGCTCCGCTGCCACGAGTCAGGCGATCCCGATGAGTGATTGACTTCGCGAATTCATGTGTCCAATCTAGTTTACACAAAGAGTGACAATGCGAAAGAACGTTCGCACTCGCAAGCCTCCGAGATCGCAAGACCCGTTATCGCAGACGCTCAATCCCGCAGGAGATGACGATGGACGCCGGCCCACGCATCGAACAGACCCTGGACGACTGCCTCGCGATCTCGGAGCGTCAAGGCTGTCCGCCGCTGCTGGCGCAGGCCATGCGCTATTCGGTGTTTCCCGGCGGCGCGCGCATCCGGCCACGCCTGGCGCTGGCGGTGGCGAGGGCCTGTGGCGACAGCCAGCCGGCCATGGCCAGTGCTGCGGCGGCCGCGATCGAATTCCTGCACTGCGCCTCGCTCGTCCATGACGATCTGCCCTGTTTCGACGATGCCGATTTGCGGCGCGGCAAACCCTCGGCTCACAAGGCTTATGGCGAGCCGCTAGCCGTGCTGGCGGGCGATGCCCTCATCGTGCTCGCCTTCGAGACGCTCGCCGAGGCTGGCGCGCGCCAGCCGCAGCGGCTCAGCGCTCTCGTGCGCGTCGTCGGCGCCGCCGTCGGCAGCCGTGGCGGCATCGTCGCCGGGCAGGCCTGGGAATCGGAGGCCGCGATCGACTGCGCGCGCTATCACCAGGCCAAAACCGGCGCGCTTTTCGCCGGCGCGACCATGGCCGGCGCGGCCGCGGCCGGCGTCGCGCATCAGGACTGGCGCTGGCTTGGCGAGAAGCTCGGCGAAGCCTTTCAGATCGCCGACGACATCCGCGATGTCGCCTCGACGCCGGAAGAACTCGGCAAGCCCTGCGGTCAGGACGCCGCGCACTTTCGCCCGAACTATGCGCTGGAGCATGGGCTGGGCCCCGCCATCGCCCATCTCGACGAACTGGTGCGGGAGGCGATCGATTCGATCCCGGCCTGCCCGGGCCGGGCGGAACTGGGCACGCTGATCGGCCTGACCGCGAAAAGCTTCCTGCCGGAAAGCCTGCAGCGCAGGGCGGCGTGAAACTCGATCGAATTGCAGGGGATCCCTCTCGATTTATCGAGCCCGGCGCTGCTCGCTCCCGCTCCATCCGTGACCGTCTCGCGGCACTGCGCAACAGCCTCGTCGCCAGCCCGCGTTTTCAGCGCTTCGCCGCCGCCTTTCCGTTGGCGCGACCGATCGCCGAGCGGCAATCGCAGGCGCTGTTCGATCTCTGCGCCGGCTTCGTCTATGCGCAGGTGCTGGCGGCTTGCGTGAAGCTCGACCTGTTTGGTCTGCTGGAGCGCGAACCGCAGACCCCGGCCGAGCTCGCGCCTCGCCTGGCCATGACCGAGGCCGCCACCGAGCGACTGCTCAAGGCGGCCGTCGCGCTGAAGCTGCTGGAGCGCAGAAGTGGCGGCCGCTACGGCCTCGCCATGCTGGGCGCCGCGCTGATCGGCAATCCCGGCGTCGGCGCCATGATCGCCCACCATCACCTGCTTTATGCCGATCTGGCCGACCCGGTCGCGCTGCTGCGCGGCGAAAGTGGACCGACCGGGCTTTCCCGCTTCTGGTCCTATGCGACCGCAAGCGACCCGGCCGCCGGCCCCGCCGACGAGAGCGCCGCCTACAGCGCGCTGATGGCCGGTTCGCAGCATCTCGTCGCCGACGACATCCTCGCCGCCTATGATGTCAGCCGCCACCAGCGCATTCTCGACATTGGCGGCGGCGACGGCAGCTTCCTGAGCAACCTCGCCCGCCATGTCCCCGGCCCCCGGCTCGCTCTGTTCGATCTGCCGGCCGTGGCTGAGCGGGCGCAGGGGCGCTTCGAGGCCGAAGGCCTGGCTGGACGCGCCGTAGCCATCGGCGGCGACATGCACAGGGGCGCGTTGCCCGGAGATGCCGATCTCGTGACGTTGGTGCGCGTGCTGCACGACCATGACGACGATGCGGTGCGCGGGCTGCTCGCACGGATTCGTCAGGCGATGCCGCAGGGCGCGACTCTGCTGGTCGCCGAGCCGATGGCGGGGCTGCCCGGCACTGAGCGCATAGCCGACGCCTATTTCGGCTTCTACCTGCTCGCCATGGGCAGCGGACGGGCGCGGACCCCCGCCGAACTGACCGGAATGCTGGCCGAAGCCGGCTTTGCCGACATCCGCAGCCTGCGCACCCGCCGGCCGCTGATGACGGCGGCGATGGCCGCGCGCGCAGCATGACACAAAGAGTGTAAGTTCAAATTGACATCTAGGATCGTTCATCTAACTTGACAGTCAGGTGACAGGGGCCGCGCGCATTGTGGCGGATTCCCGGCTTGAGAGTGCTCCGATGCAAGCGCTTGCCGTCCTTGTCGAAAGACCCGAGCACCTGGTGCTCAGCCAGTTGGAGCTGGTCGTGCCGGGCGACGCCGACGTCGTCGTCGCAACCGAGTGGAGCGGCATTTCGACAGGCACCGAGCGTCTGTTCTGGACCGGCCGCATGCCGCCCTTTCCGGGCATGGGCTATCCGCTGGTGCCGGGCTACGAATCGGTCGGCCGCATCGTGCAGGCCGGATCGCATTCGGGCCGCACGGTCGGCGAGCGTGTCTTCGTTCCCGGTTCGCGCGGCTTCAAGGACGCACGCGGGCTGTTTGGCGGCGCGGCCTCCCGTCTGGTCGTTCCCGGCGTGAAGGCGATCGTGATTCCCGAGCAGCTCGGCCGGTCCGGCGTGCTGCTCGCCTTGGCCGCAACCGCTCGCCACGCGCTCGCGGGAACGGCTTTGCCGGATCTGATCGTCGGACACGGCGTGCTCGGCCGGCTGCTGGCGCGGATCGCGGTAGCGCAAGGCGCGAACCCGGTCGTCTGGGAGACCAATCCGCAGCGCGCCACTGGCGCCGAAGGCTATGAGGTCGTCGCGCCGGAGGCCGATAGCCGCAATGACTACCGCGCGATCTACGATGTCAGCGGCGACGCTTCGCTTCTGGACGCGCTGATCGGCCGGCTCGCGCCTGGCGGCGAAGTCGTTCTGGCCGGCTTCTACGACAAGCCGATCTCCTTTGCGTTTCCGCCTGCCTTCATGCGCGAGGCGCGGCTGCGCATCGCGGCTGAATGGAAGCCCGCCGATCTCGATGCCGTCACGATGATGCTGGCGCAAGGCGCGCTCTCGCTCGACGGCCTCATCACCCATAGTGCGCCGGCCAACGACGCGCCGCAGGCCTACCGCACCGCCTTCGGCGATCCGCTTTGCCTCAAGATGATCCTGGATTGGAGAGCCTGCTCGTGAACATCCAGATCAGAAATCCCGTTCCTTCTCCCGCTGCGGCCATGGCGGCGCGCCTGCGCGAGGAAGCGGCCCAACCGCAGGACGAGATCGTCACAACCGCGCCGACCAAGGAGACGCAGATCATCGCGATCTACGGCAAGGGCGGCATCGGCAAGTCGTTTACGCTCGCCAATCTCAGCTACATGATGGCCCAGCAGGGCAAGAAGGTCCTGCTGATCGGCTGCGACCCGAAATCCGACACGACCTCGCTCCTGTTCGGCGGCAAGGCCTGCCCGACCATCATCGAGACCTCCTCGCGCAAGAAGGCCGCGGGCGAGGACGTCAAGATCGGCGATGTCTGCTTCAAGCGCGACGGCGTCTACGCCATGGAGCTTGGCGGCCCCGAGGTCGGGCGCGGCTGCGGCGGGCGCGGCATCATCCACGGCTTCGAACTGCTGGAGAAGCTCGGCTTCCATGACTGGGGCTTCGATTTCGTCCTGCTCGACTTCCTCGGCGACGTCGTTTGCGGCGGCTTCGGTCTGCCGATCGCCCGCGACATGTGCCAGAAGGTCATCGTCGTCGGTTCCAACGACCTGCAGTCTCTTTATGTGGCTAACAACGTCTGCTCGGCGGTGGAGTATTTCCGCAAGCTCGGCGGCAATGTCGGCGTCGCCGGCATGGTCATCAACAAGGATGACGGCACCGGCGAGGCGCAGGCTTTCTGCGACAAGGTCGGCATTCCCGTTCTGGCCGCGATTCCCGCCAATGACGACATCCGCCGCAAGAGCGCAAATTACGAGATCGTCGGCCGGCCGGGCGACATGTGGGCACCGCTGTTCGAGGAGCTAGGGCTCAACGTCGCTCTGTCGCCGCCGGTGCGGCCGACGCCGCTGACGCAGGACGGGCTGCTCGGCCTTTTCTCCAGCGAGACGACCGGCCGCAACGTCGTGCTGGTGCCCGCCACGCTGGAGGACATGTGCGGACCCTCGGCGATCAAGAAGGCGACCCTCGAAGTCGTCTACGACCAGGTCTGAGCGCCATCATGACCGTGCACCAGCCCTTGCCCGACGCCGCTTCCGCCCCCGCGATCAACGCGGCGGCGACGCAGGGCGACGGCCTCGGTTGCCATTCCGGCAAGGACGCCATGCGCGCTGCCGCGGCAGCCGCCGGCAACAGCGAGATGCTGGCTCAGTTCGCCAAGGACTATCCGCTCGGCCCCCACGACAAGCCCCAGAGCATGTGCCCGGCCTTCGGCTCGCTTCGCGTCGGCCTGCGTATGCGTCGGACCGCGACCGTGCTCTCGGGCTCGGCCTGCTGCGTCTACGGGCTGACCTTCACCTCGCATTTCTACGGCGCGCGCCGCTCGGTCGGCTATGTCCCGTTCAATTCGGAGACCTTGGTCACCGGCAAGCTGTTCGAGGACATCCGCGAGGCGGTGTTCAAGCTCGCCGATCCCGATCTCTACGACACCATCGTCGTCACCAATCTCTGCGTCCCCTCGGCGTCGGGCGTGCCGCTGCGGCTCCTGCCCAAGGAGATCAACGGCGTCCGCATCATCGGCATCGACGTGCCGGGTTTTGGCGTGCCGACTCATGCCGAAGCCAAGGACGTGCTCGCCGGCGCGATGCTGTCCTACGCCCGCAAGGAGGCCGAAACTGGCCCGGTCCAGGCCCCGCGCGCCGGCAAGGCGCAGAAGCCCACGGTCACCCTGCTCGGCGAGATGTTCCCGGCCGATCCGGTCGGCATCGGCATGATGCTGGAGCCGCTCGGGCTGGCGGCCGGCCCGGTCGTGCCGACGCGCGAATGGCGCGAGCTTTATGCGGCGCTGGACTGCGCGGTCGTCGCGGCGATCCACCCCTTCTACACGGCTTCCATCCGCGAATTCGAGGCGGCGGGCCGCAGTGTCGTCGGCTCCGGCCCCGTCGGCGTCGACGGCACGGCCGCATGGCTTTCTGCCATCGGCAACGCCTGCGGCGTTCCCGCTCCGCTGGTCGAATCGGCCCAGAACAGGCTGCTGCCGGCGATCAAGGGGGCGCTGTCGGCAATGCCGATCAAGGGCCGGATCACGCTGTCGGGCTATGAGGGTTCGGAACTGCTGGTGGCGCGGCTGCTCGTCGAGAGCGGCGCGGATCTGCGCTATGTCGGCACGGCCTGCCCGCGCACGCCCTGGTCGGAAGCCGACCGCGAATGGCTCGCGTCCAAGGGCGTGATGGTCAACTACCGCGCGACGCTCGAGCAGGATCTCGCGGCGATGCAGGAGTTTGAGCCAGATCTGGCCATCGGCACGACGCCCGTGGTGCAGAAGGCCAAGCAGCTCGGCATTCCCGGCCTCTATTTCACCAACCTGATCTCGGCCCGGCCGTTGTTTGGGCCGGCGGGCGCCGGTTCGCTGGCGCAGGTCGTCAACGCCGCCATCGGCAACAAGAGCCGCATGGACACGATGAAGGCCTTCTTCGCCGGCGTCGGCGAGGGCGACACGGCCGGCACCTGGCAGGATACCCCCAAGCTCTATCCGGATTTCCGCGAAAAATTCGCAAGGCGGGCCGCCAAGGCGAAGGCGATCGCCGAGGAGATTCCGTGATGCTGATCCAGGATCACGATCGCGCCGGCGGTTATTGGGGGGCGGTCTACGTCTTCTGCGCCATCAAGGGGCTGCAGGTCGTCATCGACGGTCCCGTCGGCTGCGAGAACCTGCCGGTGACGTCGGTGCTGCACTACACCGATGCTTTGCCGCCTCATGAACTGCCGATCGTGGTCACGGGCCTCGCCGAGGAAGAGCTCGGCCAGCACGGCACCGAGGGCGCGATGAAGCGCGCCAACGCCGTGCTCGATCCGCATCTGCCCAGCGTCGTGGTCACCGGCTCGATCGCCGAGATGATCGGCGGCGGTGTCACGCCGGAAGGCACCAACATCCAGCGCTTCCTGCCGCGCACCATCGACGAGGACCAGTGGCAATGCGCCGACCGGGCGCTGTTCTGGCTCTGGAGCGAATACGGCGCCAAGCGCGGCATCGTTCCCAAGGCCAAGCCCCGCAAGGAGGGCGCCAGGCCGAAGGTCAACATCATCGGCCCGGCCTATGGCATGTTCAACATGCCCTCCGATCTCGCCGAAGTGCGCCGCCTGATCGAGGGCATCGGCGCGGAGGTCCACATGACCTTCCCACTCGGCTCGCATCTCGCCGAGGTGCAGCGACTGGCCGATGCCGAGGTCAATGTCTGCCTCTATCGCGAATACGGCCGGCTGCTCTGCGAAGCGCTCGACCGGCCTTATCTGCAGGCGCCGATCGGCCTGCACTCGACCACGGCCTTCCTGCGCTCGCTCGGCGAACTGCTCGGGCTTGATCCCGAGCCTTTCATCGAACGTGAGAAGCACACCACGATCAAGCCGCTCTGGGATCTCTGGCGCTCGGTGACGCAGGATTTCTTCGGCACCGCCTCCTTCGCCATCGTCGCCAACGAGACCTATGCGAGAGGGATCAGGCATTTCCTCGAAGACGAGATGGGCCTGCCCTGCACGCTCGCGGTTTCCCGTTGCGCCGGCACGAAATCCGACAACGACGCGGTCCGCGCCTCGCTGAAGGACAAGCCGCCGCTGGTCGTGTTCGGTTCGTTCAACGAGCGCATGTATATGGCCGAGGCCGGCGGGCGCGGCGTCTATATCCCCGCCTCCTTCCCCGGTGCCGTGATCCGGCGGCACACCGGCACGCCATTCATGGGCTATTCCGGCGCGACTTACCTCGTCCAGGAAGTCTGCAACGCGCTCTTCGACGCGCTCTTCCACATCCTGCCGCTGGCGACGCAGATGGATGCCGTCGAGGCGACGCCGTCGCGGCTGCATCGCGAGTTGCCCTGGTCGGACGAGGCAAAAGCCCTGCTCGACGCGATCCTCGAAAAGCAGCCGGTGCTGGTGCGGATTTCCGCCGCCAAGCGGATGCGCGACGCAGCCGAAGCCAGGGCTCGCCATGATGGCGACGAGCGCGTCCAGCCCGGCCATCTCGACAGCACCAGATCCCGCGAAGGAGCGTTCGCATGAGCGCCTTCGCCCCTCCATTCGGCCTGAGCGGACACTGTGCCGCGTCGGTGCCGGAGCGCCTTCCAAACGGGGAGACAAACCCATGACCATGCAGTTCACGGCGCGCCATTCAGGGCAGGAGCCGTCCTCTCACGCCAAGTCGCTGGCGGCCGACCGGCGGATGTGCCGGCGCCTCGTCATCGCGTCGATGCCGGTTTTCCTGGTCGCGACGGCGCTGCGGCGGCTTCTGCGCCCGGCTCCGACCGGCCGGCGTCTCTCGATTTACGCGGAGGCGCGCGCCAGCGCCAACGCGACCATTCCCTTCATGTTCATGGGCTGACGCCCGGACACGAAGGGTCACCAGCTTCCGCCCGGTTCGCCGGGCGGGGGAAGATGCCGGGGTTAGAAGCCCGGCGACCAGCCGCACGGCTTCGTGCGGTAACGGCCGCAAGGCCAATGAAAGGACTGATCATGACAGAGAGAGACTCGCTGTCAGGGTTGACCGAAGCGGAAGCCAAGGAATTCCATGGCTTCTTCATCACGAGCTTCATCGCGTTCACGGTTATCGCCGTGATTGCGCATTTCCTGGTCTGGTCATGGCGGCCCTGGCTGCCCGGACCCAACGGATATGCGTCACTCGAAGAAGGCGTGAAGACGGCCCTGACCACCGCCGTTTCCCTGATCTCGTGACGAGGAGCGGAAAACCATGTGGAAAATCTGGATGCTGTTCGATCCGCGTCGCACGCTGATCGCGCTTTTCACCTTCCTGTTCGGGTTGGCGATCCTGATCCATTTCATCCTGCTCTCGACGAGCAGGTTCAACTGGATCGAAGGGCCGGCCAAGAAGACCGCCGCGCTGCAGATCGAGGCTCCGGTCTCGGATGTGGTGATCCGGCATATCGGCTGAACAGGCCGATTACGACACTGGCGGACGAGGCGGGGCGCGACGGTAGACGCAAACCCCAGCCCCGTCCGCCGATCGAGCTGAAACCGCAACGCAGTCCGTTTCAGACGAGGCGGGGCCCCAAGAGCCCGTCGCCAGCGGAGGGAAGAGATCATGGCCTTGCTCAATTTCGAACGTAAATACCGTGTCAGGGGCGGCACCCTGATCGGGGGTGATCTCTTCGATTTCTGGGTCGGCCCGTTCTATGTCGGCTTCTTCGGCGTCGCGACGATCTTCTTCGCCGCACTGGGAACCGCGCTGATCTTCTACGGCGCGGCGATCGGCCCGACCTGGAATCCCTGGCTGATCTCGATTGCGCCTCCAGACGTCAAATACGGCCTGAAGCTCGCTCCGTTGAAGGAGGGCGGCCTCTGGCAGATCATTACGATCTGCGCCACCGGCTCCTTCATCTCCTGGGCGCTGCGCGAGGTCGAGATCTGCCGCAAGCTCGGCATGGGCTATCATGTGCCCTTCGCCTTCGGCTTCGCGATCCTGGCCTATATGACGCTGGTGATCTTCCGGCCGTTCCTGCTCGGCGCCTGGGGCTATGCCTTCCCCTATGGCATCTTCAGCCACCTCGAATGGGTCTCGAACGTGGGGTATCAGTACCTCCAGTTCCACTACAATCCCGCGCACATGATCGCGGTGAGCTTCTTCTTCACCACGGCGCTGGCGCTCTCGCTGCATGGCGGCCTGATCCTGTCGGCGGTCAATCCCAAGCGCGGCCAGCCGGTCAAGACGCCAGAGCACGAGAACACCTTCTTCCGCGACACGATCGGCTATTCGATCGGCACGCTCGGCATACACCGGCTCGGGCTGTTCCTGGCGCTGAACGCGGTGTTCTGGAGCGCGGTCTGCATCATCATCAGCGGCCCCTACTGGAGCGAGGGCTGGGCCGAGTGGTGGGATCTTTCGCGCCACTTCACGATCTGGCGCTGAAGCCTGAAGCCCGGCTCACGCTGAACCTCACGAAGCATCCGTCTCTTCAGGGATCACGGCGATGGCAACCTATCAGAACATCTTCACCCGGGTTCAGATCCATGGCGCGCCGGATCTCGGGGTGCCGATCGCCGGACGCGGCACGCGGCGCGGTACGGCGACGCGGACCTCGAACCTCTTCGGCCTGATCGGCGACGCGCAGATCGGCCCGATCTATCTCGGCTGGACCGGCGTCACCTCGATCATCTGCGGCATCATCGCGATCGAGATCATTGGCCTCAACATGTGGGCCTCTGTCGGCTGGAGCCCGACGCGCTTCGTGCGCGAACTGTTCTGGCTCCAGCTGGCGCCACCGCTGCCGCAGCACGGGCTGAAGATTCTGCCGCCGCTGAAGGAAGGCGGCTGGTGGCTGATGGCTGGCTTCTTCCTGACCACCTCGATCCTGCTGTGGTGGGTGCGCACCTACAACCGGGCGCGGGCGCTGGGTATGGGCACGCATGTCGCATGGGCCTTTGCGGCGGCGATCTGGCTTTATCTCGTGCTCGGCTTCATCCGGCCGCTGCTGATGGGCAGCTGGAGCGAAGGCGTTCCCTTCGGCATTTTCCCGCATCTCGACTGGACCCAGAACTTCTCACTGCGCTACGGCAACCTGTTCTACAATCCGTTCCATGCGCTCTCGATCGCCTTCCTCTATGGTTCGGCGCTGCTTTTCGCGATGCATGGCGCGACCATCCTGGCCGTCTCCCGCTATGGCGGCGACCGTGAGATCGAGCAGATCACCGATCGCGGCACGGCCTCGGAGCGCGCCGCCCTGTTCTGGCGCTGGACCATGGGCTTCAACGCCACCATGGAGTCGATCCATCGCTGGGCCTGGTGGTTCGCGGTGCTGTGCACGCTGTGCGGCGGCATCGGCATCCTGCTCACCGGCACGGCTGTCGACAACTGGTACGAATGGGCGATCAAGCACCGGTTCGCGCCAGCCGATCCAAGCTTCTGGCAGCAGATCGCCGTCCCGCCGCCAAGGATCTGAGCTCCCGAGCAGATGGCGGCCTGCGCCCCCGCGCAGGACGGTTGAGGGGAGGCTGGAAACAGCCTCCCCCTTTTTCGTATCGGCGAGGTTGTCGGTCGGGGTGTGGGCAGGAGGATCGCTGGTGTCCGGAGATGGTCGGGTCAAGCTCGACCATGAGGTCTGACCGGTTCCGGCGGCCGACACCTCGCCCCGGTCCCTTATTCTGCAGGAGACCCGTTCATCGCGCCGTGCTGGCGATTGCCAATGCAAAACGGCCGGGCGGATGCCCGGCCGTCGAGACGTGAACCGAGTGGATCGCCCTCAGGCGGCGAGCTTGAGCCCGACCCGGCTCCAGATCGCGGTCAGCGCACCAACCAGATGGTCGATATCGGCGTCGCTATGGAGCGGCGAGGGCGTGATCCGCAGGCGCTCGGCGCCGCGCGGAACCGTCGGGTAGTTGATCGGCTGGACATAGATGCCGAAGCGCTCGAGCAGCTCGTCGCTGATCTGCTTGCACAGCACCGGATCGCACACCATCACCGGGACGATGTGGCTGGGATTGGGCAGATGCGGGATGCCGATGGCGTCGAGCCTTGCACGCACCGCCGCGACGCGGTCCTGCTGGCCGGCACGCTCGACCTGGCTTGCCTTCAGATGGCGGATCGAGGCGAGTGCGCCCGCCGCCAGCGCCGGCGGCAGCGAGGTCGAGAAGATGAAGCCCGAGGCGAAGCTGCGGATGAAGTCGCAGGTCGCGGCCGACGCGGCGATATAACCGCCCATGATGCCGAAACCCTTGGCGAGCGTGCCCTCGATCACGGTCAGGCGATGGGCGACGCCATCCCGCTCGGAGACGCCGCCGCCGCGCGCGCCGTAGAGGCCGACGGCGTGGACCTCGTCGATATAGGTCATCGCGCCGAACTCGTCGGCGACGTCGCAGAACTCGGCGATCGGGGCGATGTCGCCATCCATCGAATAGACCGATTCGAAGGCGATCAGCTTGGGCCGGCGCGGATCGATCGCCTGCAATTTGCGGCGCAGATCGGCGGGGTCGTTATGGGCGAAGACGACCTTGTCGGCGCGAGAGTGGCGGATGCCCTCGATCATCGAGGCATGGTTCAGCGCATCCGTCAGCACCACGCAGTCGGGGATGCGCGACGCGAAGGTCGAGAGCGAGGCCCAGTTCGACATGTAGCCGGAGTTGAACAGCAGGGCCGCTTCCTTGCCGTGGAGATCGGCGAGCTCCTGCTCAAGCAGGACGTGATGGTGATTGGTGCCGGCGATGTTGCGGGTGCCGCCGGCGCCCGCCCCACAGCCGTCGAGCGCGCCATGCATCGCCGCGAGCACGTCGGGATGCTGGCCCATGCCGAGATAGTCGTTCGAGCACCAGACGGTGACGTCGCGCGGGCCGTCGGGGCCGTGCCAGGTGGCGCGCGGAAACTTGCCGGCATGGCGTTCGAGATCGGCGAAGACGCGATAGCGGCCTTCCTTGCGAAGCCCGTCGAGCTCCTTGCGGAAGAAATTCTCGTAGTCCATCGGAAACCTCCTACGGGGTCGGCTTTCTACCTAAGCAACCTGGGTTGATCGCGAAACGGCACGCGGTGTCGCGGGCTCGGCGGGGCGGGACGCCGGCAGCGCGGCCGTGCGAAGCGGCAGCGCCGACACGGCAGCGTCGGAACCATGTCCATGCGCCTCGTGCGAGCGCAGGCCCCAGGCCCAGAGATCGGCGACCGGCAGCGGCACGACGAGGAACCAGTGCTCGATCAGGCCGAGCGCGGCGAAGGTCGCCAGCAGCGTGAAGCCGGTCGCGGCGAACGGGTCGGTCGCGAAGGCGACCTTATGCACGAGGAAAGAGCACAGCAGCGTCGCCGCGGTCGCCGAGAACGGAAACAGCAGGTTCATCGGCTTCTGGCGGAAATACGATTTGAGATAGGCCAGATGCGCGGGCAGGAACTCGACGGTGGTGTTGGGCACGCCGAAGAAGATATTCAGCTTGGTCGACAGCCGCATCCCGAAGAGCAAGGCGAAGGTCGCCATGCCAAAAGTATTGGGCGTGCCCCAGCTCAGGACGGCGATGAGCCCAAGAGAAGCGAGCAGCGCCAGTTCATGATGCAAGATCGCCAGAGTAGCCCCGGTGAAGCGCGCAAGGCCCCTTGCGTTGGGTGGGCATGCCTCCCGCGAGCCGGTGACATAACCGAACAGGAAGGCCATCTCGTTCCAGCCCCAGACCAGCAGTGCAGACAGCACCGACAGATAGGCGCCGTTCACGCTCGTATCGCCCGCGCTGGCCGCAATTCCCCAGAGCGCGCCGAGGCAAACCAGCGAGGCCGCGCCGAAACTCCAGCGGAACGTCGCCCGCGGCAGCCCGTCGAGATAGAGGATCGCGCCGGTGGAGAACCACCAGGCGAACAATGTCGCGACGATCGGCAAGCCGTAGGTGGCCAAGACGCTGCCTCTCAGTAGGCCGGCTCAAGCCGGCTTGTAGCGGGGATGTCGTTCTTGATCGTCGGCAGCAGATAGAGCCTGAGCAGCGTCGCGCCGACCTGCGCCTGGTAGGCGAGCTTGCGCAGCGTCGCGCCGCTCTCGGCGGCATCGGCGATTTTGAGGCTGAGAAGGCGAACGCGCTCCAGCCCCGCCCGGAACTTCGGGTTGTCAGTGTCGAGCACCACGGGGAAGCACTGCTTCGAGATCTCGGAGGTGATGCGGTAGACCTCGTAGTCGTATTCGGTCGGGTCGATCTCCAGCGCCTTGTGGAATTCGGGCCGGACATGGTCGCGCACATACATCGTGGCGTAGACCGCGAGCAGGAAGAAGCGCACCCAGAGCTTGTTGCCGCCAGTCAGGAGATGCGGATTGGCCCGCATCAGGAGCGAGAAAGCCTCGCCATGGCGGAACTCGTCATTGCACCACTCACGGAACCATTTGAAGATCGGGTGGAAGCACTTGTCCGGATGCTTCTCCAGATGCCGGTAGATCGTGATGTAGCGGGCATAACCGATCTTCTCGGAGAGATAGGTCGCGTAGAAGATGAATTTCGGCTTGAAGAAGGTGTATTTCTTGGCCTTGGTCAGGAATCCGAGATCGACGCCGATGTGGAACTCCTTCAGCGCATCGTTGATGAAGCCGGCATGGCGGGCCTCGTCGCGGCTCATATACTTGAACAGCTCGCAAATGTCGGGATTGGTGCCGCGCTTGCGCATCTCGGCATAGAGCACGCAGCCGGAGAACTCGGCCGTCAGCGACGAGATCAGGAAGTCGATGAACTCCTTGCGCAGCGGCTCGGGGATCTTCTCCAGCTCCAGCTTCCACTCGGCGTTGCGGGTGAAGTGGCCCTTGTTGGGGTCGCTCTTCATCTCGGCGATCAGCGCGTCCCATTCCTCGCGCACGCCGGAGACGTCGACCTTGTCGAGCTCTTCGAAATCGGTGGTGTAGAAGCGCGGCGTCAGCAGCGTGTCCTGCTGGGCCATCCGGGTCGATTCGTTTGGGGGCGCACGCATCGCGCCGGCCGGAATGGTCGCGGCTGTCATAGCTTGGTCCTTTCCGAGAAGCTGAATTCCAGCAGCTCCATGAATTCGGCGCGTCCGGTGATCCTGGTCCAGACCTGCTCGAGCCAGCTTGCGCGCTTCACCGTGGCGATGCGGCGGAAGGTCTGGACCTCGCCATAGGGCACCTTGATCGGCTCGCCATGGACGGTGACCTCGTCGCCGGGCCTGATCTTGATGTCGCCGTCGAGAACGCAGTGGGCGTGCAGACTGTCGAAGGTATGCGAGACCTCGATCGTGCAGGGAACGTCGAACTGTCTGGGCTCTGCCATTGCATGGTCCGTCATCGAGATAGCGGTCATGGACGCGTCTCCCTCGCCGGCAGGAACCGCGCGAAGGCGGCCGAATTGCTGGGTCCGAAGGCGTCCAGCTCGATCCTGCCCCCAGTTGCGGGGTCGCTCAAGCTCAGCCGGCCATTCTCGCGCCGTTCCAGCAGGAACGGCAAGTCATGGGCGAGCCCCGCCTGCTTGCGCTGACGCGCCAGGCTGCGCATCGAACCGCGAATGAAACCATCCGCGCTGACGGCCAGCGTGTCGATCACCGCGCCCGCGCCATTGCGGACGATTACGGTGCCGTCATCGCGGTCCTCGAAGAGCAGGTCGATGCGGGCGATCGTCGGGCTGTCGGGCACGCCGGTGGCGCCGATCCCTGTCTGCCGGGCAAAGCTCGAGATCGCGATCGAGGCGACTACGAGAAGCGCCATGCCGGCCAGCGTCCAGCGCGGCGGGGACAGCGCTGCCGATGCGGAGACCGCGGGGGATTGCGGGAGGCTTGCGTCGCTCATGGCTATCGCCTCCTCAGCCTGCCGCCGCCACGCCCTGGGGCAGGCGCGCATCGTTGGCCGCTACGGGCGCCGCAGTGCGGACCGTACCGGGCAGCCCGGCATGGGCTGCAAGCGCGCGCGCTAGAAGATCGGCGACCCGCCCGGCCTCCGGCAGCGAGCGGAGCATCGGCTCGGGCCGCGACAGGCGCCACGGCCGGACATGGGGCCAGAGCACCGCATAGGAGACGCGCTCACCAGGCTGGATACCCAAAACAATGTCGCCGCCGCCGCGCCGGTCGTTCAGGCCAGCCGCCGCGACCACGGCGAAGGGCAGGTTGATGGTGATCGGCAGGGCGACGCCGATCCGCAGCACGATGCGCCTGTTCGTGATCGTGTAGACGGTGCTGCGGGCATAGGCCCAGGCCAGCAGCGTCAGGACGCCGATGGCGGCGGCCGCCGCGAGCACCAGCCATGCGGCAGGCCTGGCGGTCGCGGCAAGGCTCGAACCCTGCAACAGCGCCAGCGCCGGCTGCGCCGCGATCAGCACCGCGAAGTAGAACGCGACCTCGCGGATATGGAAGGCGCGCCAGGCGAGGCCGCGCCAGTCCGGCGATCCCTGCCAGAGGATGCGCTCGCCTTCCGGCGGACGCTCGGGCAGGCCCGGGATCGGCTCGAAGGCGAAATCGTCGTGCTCGGCCCGCTGGCTCATAGCAGCGGCTCCGCGCGGCCGGGGGTCGCGTAAAGCGTGCCTGCGCCGTAATAGGCGCAGATCTTCTCTTCCTCGAGCCGGGTGACGGAATCAGGCGTGCGCGTGCCCGGCACGTTGGCGAATTGCCTCGCCAGCAATGCGCTGACGAAAACCCGACCCACGCCCGGCCGAATGCCCGCCGTGATGTCGCAGAAGGTGTTTGGCAGCAGGACATGGCGCCCGCCGTCGAGCGCGACCTCGAAGTAGCGGATGATGCACTCCGAGCGGTCGACCCAGAGATCGACGACCTTGCCCGCGACGTTGCGGTCGGCGCCGATGACGTCGAAGCCGCGCGGATCGGGCCCGCTCGACACGCCATAGCTCGTGGCGACGCGCACCGGCACGATCTTGAGGTGGTTGTCATAGGTCATGTCGGGCATGTCCGAGCGCTCGGCCCATGAGCCCGGACCGATGGAGTCCAGCATCGGGTTCGCGCCGGTCGGGGCCAGCGGCGCGCCGGGGAATTTCGCGGTCGGCCTTGCGGCGAGCACGCGCCCGTCGGGCTTGCCGGTCGGGGCCTTGATCGTCGCGCCGCTGGCGAGCCGGAAGGTCTTGGGCGACGGATAGAAGATCAGGCTCGGGGCCAGCATCTTGCCGGGATGGGTGTCGGATTCGAGCGGATAGCCCTCACGCCGGTCCTCGCGGCGCAGATAGACGACCAGCCCGGCGAAAAACAGCCAGAACAACCAGATCGTGACCTGGGCGACGTCGAGATATCCCATAATTTCACGCATTGGAGCGCCCTCCTTGGCGAGGCTTTCAGCTCGGGAATTCGGCCAGGCCGAAACGGGTTGACGGGGTTTCGCGCATCGCGTCGGCGCTGCGCACGAGCGGGCCGATGGCGACCAGCGTGGCGAAGAGCAGTGCGATCTCGAGGTGATAGACGACACTGTAGGCGATCGATGGATCGGCGAAGGCCGGGCCGAGCGCGCCGCGCGCCGCGAGCGCCGTGAAGCCGTCCTTGATGCCGCCGCCGAGCGCGATCGCGACGCCGGCCGCGCTGGCCTGAACCGCACCCCAGATGCCGACGGCCAGCCCGTTGCGCTCGCCGTTCTCCAGCTCCATCGCCGTGGTCAGCGTCGAGACGGCGAACAGCCCGCCGCCGAAACCGATCAGCATGGTGCCGAAGCGGAACAGGCCGGGCGCGTCGATGGCGCCGGCAAAGATCACGCAAGGGAATGCGACGAGCCCGGCGACAAGGCCCAGCGCCGCCAGACGATAGGGATCGATGCCCATGGCGAGCGCGCGGGCGGCCAGCATGAACGCAGCCAGCGAACCCGCCGCCAGCAATGCGGTCAGCAGCGTCGTCGAGGCCACGGACAGCTTCAGCACCTGCGCGCCATAGGGCTCCAGGATGATGTCCTGCATGTTGAAGGCGGCGGTGCCGAGCGCGACCGCGACGAGGAAGCGCAGCGCGCGCGGCCTCGCGATGAACTGCGCGAACATCGCCCGGAAAGCGGGGCGCTCGACGCCGGCGGCCGTGCGCGCGGGGTTGCGCACTTCCTGCTTCCAGAGCGCGACGATGTTCAGCGCCATCGTCACGACAGCCGCGCCCTGCACCACCTGGATCAGCCGCAGGGGCGAGAAATCGGCGAGCAGCCAGGCGAAGACGAGCCCGCTCGCGACCATGCCGACGAGCAATGTCACATAAAGCAGCGCCACGACGCGCGCCCGCGTCGCCGGCGTCGCAAGGTCGGTCGCCAGCGCCAGACCCGCCGTCTGCGTGGTGTGCAGCCCCGCGCCGACCAGCAGAAATGCGAGAGCCGCCCCGATCTGGCCGTAGAGCACCGGGCCGACGCCATCGCCCGACAGCACCAGCAGCGCGAACGGCATGATGGCGAGGCCGCCGAACTGCATCAGCGAGCCGAACCAGATATAGGGCACGCGCCGCCAGCCCAGCACCGAGCGATGCGTGTCCGACTTGTAACCGACCAGAGCCCGGAACGGCGCGAACAGGAACGGCAGCGACACCATCAGCGCCACCACCCAGGCCGGCACGTCGAGCTCGACGATCATGACCCGGTTCAGCGTGCCGACCAGCAGCACGGTGGCCATGCCGACCGAGACCTGAAACAGCGACAGCCGGAGAATCCGACCCAGCGGCAGTTCGGGCGAGGCCGCATCGGCAAAGGGCAGCCAGCGCGGACCGATCCGCGTGATGCCTCTCACCAGTACGGCCGAGACCCGGTTCATCTGCAGACGAGCTCCAGCGCCTGCGACTTGTAGAAGGCGCTCGAGATCCGCCGGGTGCGGCCGGGACGCCAGCCGTGCAGGCTCGGCTCGGCGGCGATCCCCCGGGCCAGCGCGATCTCGCTGACGGGCTCGATCGCCGGCGCGCGGTCGGAGCGCGGAAAGGCCCGGCCGACGAAATGCATCAGGGCCAGCGCCGGCGTGCGCGGGGCGTGCGTGATCAGCAATGAGGACGCGGTCCGCTCCGCCAGCCCCGAGAGCACGCGCACGATGTCGGCAGCCTCGTAGTGGATCAGCGAATCCATCGCCACGACGTGGTCGAACCGGCCGAGCCCGGGGTCGAGCATGTCGCCGGAGCGGAAGGAGATCGCACCACCCTTGAGATCGCGGGGGCTGCGGTCCTGCGCCAGCGCGACCAGCGTCGGCGACAGATCGATCGCCACGACATGGGCCCCGCGCAGCGCGCATGCCACCGCGAGCGCGCCGGTGCCGCAGCCGGCGTCGAGAATGCGTGCGCCCCGGAGATCGTCGGGCAGCCACGACAGCAGCGTTTCGCGCATCGCATCGCGGCCGGCGCGCACGGTGGCGCGGATGCCACTGACGGGGGCGTCGGAGGTCAGCTTCGTCCAGGCTTCGACCGCGGTGCGGTCGAAATAGGTCTTCAGCTCCGAACGGCGCTGGCTGTAGGTCGCATCCGACATCACATTGACCCTAATCACTCGTAACCGAGGAAATCGAAGATCTCGCGGTCCTTCATCGGCCTCGCCTCGAGCGCCGGGCCGCCGGCCCACATCTGTTCGGCGAGGTTCATGTATTCGCGCTGGACGGCGACGACTTCGGGCGCGTCGCCCATCTCGAACAGGGTCGCCTTCTTCAGCCGCGAGCGGCGGATGGCGTCGAGATCGGGGAAATGGGCGAGGCGCTTCAGGCCCGTGGCGGCATTGAAGCGGTCGATCTCGTCGGTGCCGGCCGAGCGGTTGGCGATGACGCCGCCGACGCGGACCTCATAGTTCTTCGACTTCGCCTTGATCGCCGCGACGATGCGGTTCATCGCGAAAATCGAATCGAAGTCGTTGGCGGTGACGATGACGGCGCGTTCGGCATGCTGGAGCGGGGCGGCGAATCCGCCGCAGACGACGTCGCCCAGCACGTCGAAGATCACCACGTCGGTGTCTTCCAGAAGGTGATGTTCCTTGAGCAGCTTGACCGTCTGGCCGACGACATAGCCGCCGCAGCCGGTGCCGGCCGGCGGCCCGCCGGCCTCGATGCACATCACGCCGTTGTAGCCCTCGAAGCAGAAATCCTCGACGCGCAGCTCCTCGGAATGGAAGTTCACCGTCTCCAGCACGTCGATGACGGTCGGCATCAGCTTCTTGGTCAGGGTAAAGGTCGAATCGTGCTTGGGGTCGCAGCCGATCTGCAGGACGCGCTTGCCCATCTTCGAGAATGCGACCGAGAGGTTCGACGATGTCGTCGACTTGCCGATGCCGCCCTTGCCGTAGACGGCGAAGACTTTTGCGCTCTCGCAGGCCATGAGCTGGTCCATTTGAACCTGGACCGAACCCTCACCGTCTTCGCCCGGAGGCGGCGGCGCCTTGGCGCGGTAGTCTGCCTTCAGGCCGGGATGCTGGAACAGGACGGTCATGCCCTCGCCTCCTCACCAACTGCCGAGAGCCAGTCGCGACGATGCTGGCGGTCTTCGCCAAGCAGAGCGTCGAGCAACGGGCTCATCCCTTCTGCTTCCATCGACTCATCGCGGCGCTGACGCTGGCTATCGGCGGCGGCAAGCGACAGGCGACGGTCGAGCATGACCATCGCCAGCAGCGTCGGGGTCGGTTCAGCGGCCGAAATGAGCTTTGGCATCGTAGAGTGTCTCCACCGTGATCGGGCTGATCCCGCGTTCGCCTGCGAATTTCTCCGTGTTGCGCCTGGCCTTGCCGCGCACGAAGAACGGGATTTTCTTGAGTTCGAGTTCGGCCTCGGCGGCCCAACTGAGGACGATCGGCTTGTCGGCGAGGGCGACCGTATCCTCGCGCGAGCCCTGATCCTGAGGAGCGGCCGAAGGCCGCGTCTCAAAGGATGCTCCAGCAAGCCCAAGGGCCCCTGAACCATCCTTCGAGACCGCCGCTTCCGCGGCCTCCTCAGGATGAGGGCTGTCGGTGGAATGGCGCGCCGGGCGCGCAGAGCCATGGCCGAGATGCGACGACCCTGCTCCGTCGTGGAATTCGAAATCGTCGCGGAACATGCCCAGCAGATGCTCTTCCAGCCCCATCATCAGGGGATGGACCCATGAATCGAAAATGACGTTGGCGCCCTCGAAGCCCATCTGCGGCGAATAGCGCGCCGGGAAATCCTGGACATGGACCGGGGCCGAAATCACGGCGCAGGGGATGCCGAGCCGCTTGGCGATGTGCCGCTCCATCTGCGTGCCGAGCACGAGTTCGGGCTGGAGTTCGGCGCAGGCCGCCTCGACCTCGAGATAATCGTCGGTGATCAGCGCTTCGAGACCGAGCCGGCCGGCCGCCTCGCGGACGTCGCGGGCGAGTTCGCGGCTGTAGGTGCCCAAGCCCACGACCTTGAAGCCGAGTTCCTCGCTGGCGATGCGGGCGGCCGCGATGGCGTGGGTGGCGTCTCCGAAGATGAAGACGCGCTTGGCGGTGAGGTAGGTCGAATCGACCGAGCGCGAATACCAGGGCAGGCGCGAGGTCTCGTCGGCCAGCACGGTTGTCGCATCGACGCCGGCGAGCCTGGCGACCTCCGTGATGAAATCGCGGGTTGCGCCGACGCCGATCGGCACGGTCGCGACGATGGGCTGGCCGAAGGAGCGCTTGAGCCATTGCGCGGCAAGCCCCGCGATCTCGGGATAGAGCACGACGTTGAAATCGGCCTGGCCGAGGCGCGCAATGTCGGCTGCGGCGGCCTGCCAGGGCGCGGTGACGTTGACGTCGATGCCGAGATTGTCGAGCAATTCCCTGACGGCGCGGACGTCGTCGCGATGGCGGAAGCCGAGCGCCGTGGGGCCGAGGATGTTGCAGCTCGGCCGCTTGCCGGGGTCGCGCGCCGGACGGAGCGAGCCGGGCATAGGCATGTGCGGGCCGGCAAGCGCGCGCACGAGCTGGTAGAAGGTTTCGGCAGCGCCCCAGTTCTCCTTGCGCTGATAGGAGGGCAGTTCGAGCGGGATCACCGGGATCGGCAGGCCCAGCGCCCGCGCCAAGCCCGCCGGATCGTCCTGAATCAGCTCGCCGGTGCAGGACGCTCCGACCAGCATGGCGGCAGGCTGGAAGCGCTCATAGGCGTCGAGTGCGGCGCGCTGGAACAGATCGGCGGTGTCGCCGCCGAGATCGCGCGCCTGGAATGTCGTGTAGGTAACGGGCGGACGTTTTCCCCGCCGCTCGATCATGGTGAAGAGCAGGTCGGCATAGGTGTCGCCCTGCGGCGCATGCAGGACGTAGTGCACATCCTTCATCGCGGTGGCGACGCGCATCGCGCCGACATGCGGGGGGCCTTCATAGGTCCAGACCGTGAGATGCATCGCTACACCTCCAGTGCCGCGCGCCGGACCAGCGGCCGCGCGAACAGCTCGGCGAGGTCACCGGCCTGCTCGAAACCCTGGATCGGCGTGAAGACGAGCTCGATCGCCCATTTCGTAGTCAGCCCGCGATCCTCCAGCGGGTTGGCGAGACCAAGCCCGCAGACCGTGATGTCGGGGTGGGCCGCCAGGCAGCGGTCGATCTGGCGGTCGACGTCCTGGCCCTCGCTGAGCTGCGTGCCTGCCGGCAAAAGCGCGAGATCGGCCGCAAGATGGTCCTTGTGCAGATAAGGCGTGCCGACCTCGACCAGCTCCATGCCCATTTCCCGCGACAGGAAGCGCGCGATCGGGATTTCGAGCTGGCTGTCGGGGAAGAAGAAGATGCGCCGCCCGGCGAGCGTCGCACGCGAATGCTCCAGCGCGCGGGCGGAGCGCTCGCGCGGGGCGGCGATGGCCGCCTCGAAGGTCTCTTCGGAAACGCCGAAGGCATCTGCAGCCGCCCTGAGCCAACCGGTGGTTCCTTCCGCGCCGAGCGGGAAGGGAGCGGCGAGCCGTGTCGCACCGCGATTTTCAAGCGCACGCGCCGTCTCGCCGAGGAAGGGCTGGACCAGCAGATAGTCGGTGTCCGGCCCCACTGCGGGCATCTCGGAGGCGCGCCTTGCGGGCAGAAAGGCGACGCGCTCGATGCCCATGGTCTTGAACAGGCGGCGGAATTGATCCTCGACCGCGTCCGCGAGCACACCGACGATGAGGAGCGATTTCCCGGCTCCGACAGGCTCGGCCGGCAGCGTCGGGACGAGCGCGGTCAGGCAGGCATCCTCGCCTTGGGTGAACGTGGTCTCGATGCCGCTGCCGGAGTAGTTGAGCACCCGCACCTGCGGCGTAAAGCGTTGCGACAGCCTGACCGCCGCCCGGGACAGATCGAGCTTGATCACCTCGGAGGGACAGGAGCCGACGAGGAAGAGCAGCTTGATGTCGGGCCGGCGTTCCAGCAGCCGGGTGACGACCGCATCGAGCTCGGCATTGGCGTCTGCGAGGCCGGCGAGATCCTTTTCCTCGATGATAGCGGTCGCGAAGCGCGGCTCGGCGAAGATCATCACGCCGGCGGCGGACTGCATCAGGTGGGCGCAGGTGCGCGATCCGACGATCAGGAAGAAGGCGTCCTGGATCTTGCGATGCAGCCACATGATGCCGGTCAGGCCGCAGAAGACCTCGCGCTGGCCGCGCTCGCGCAGCACTGGCGGGGCGTCGCAGCCCTTGGCCGGGATCGGTGGCGCGAAAGCGTGCGTGTTCATCGCGCCGCCTCCGCGAGATGCGGCCCGGCGGGCTCGCGAGCGGCCCGGTCCAGCCGCGCGGCTCTGAGTTTGAGCAGGAACTGCCCGGCATTGACGACATAGGTCGCATAGGCCGAAAGCGCGATCAGCATCTGCTGCGTCGGCGTCAACACGCCCGTGATGATCGCGACGAGATAGGCCGTGTGCAGGCCGATCACGACGAAGCTGACGACGTCTTCCCAGAAGAAGGCGGGTGCGAACAGGTACTGGCCGAAGACGTCGCGCTCCCAGAGCGCCCCGGTGACCATAATGGTGTAGAGCACCAGCGTCTTCAGGATGATCGAGAGGTTGGCCGCGTCATAGCCCGCGCCGGTGGCGAGGTAGCGCAGGACGAGGCCGAGACTGACGAGGAAGACGACAAATTGCAGTGGGGCCAGAATGCCCTGCACGAGCGTCCAGTGCGACGCGTCACGGCGCAAGCGCTGCTCTGGCGTGTAGAGCGCCTTTCCGTCGGCTTGCGCGGTCCGCACTGGCATCGGACGTCTCCGGTCCGTCGCGCCACCTGCGGAAAGCAGGATGGCCCGAGTCCAGCGAGATTGGCGCGACGATTTTTAAGTGTCAACTCTGACTGACACCATTTCTTTCTCTTGTGTCATTTGAACTGGACATATCGAATAATCGGCGTAGATTCCGTCACTGCCCGCCCGGGTCGCTGCCTCGTTCCGCATCGGGATTTCGGCAGCGTTTCCGCTTGGCCCGAGCCCACCGCCTTTTCTGGCCTTCCGTCTCCGATTGCGTAAGAGAACGCCGCATGACCGGCCGAAATACCGCATTTTCATGATTGCCGAGGGGCAATTGGCATGCTTCACTCTCCTTCACTAGGTCGAGAGGAACCGCTCTCCAGGTCGAACGGCGCTATCGTGCACCGGTCGAATGACAGGACCGTTAGAGTCTCTGCGCTGGAAGATCGGCTGACTCAGGGAGGTGACCTGATGTCTGATTCAGGACGTGGGGTTTTCGGAGCGCCCGGTTCTTCGCAGGACGACGCGATCGGGTTTTCAAGTATCCAGAGTCCGCTGTGGTGCCGCGACGGCGAGACGCTGCCGGAGCCGGAACTGCGCACGGGACTGGCCCGCACCATCGAGGCGGAGATCATCCCCCGCCTGATGCTGGCCCATCGCATGAGCGGGGCCGTCCGGCCGGAGCCGCCTGCGCCAGCGCCGATCGTCATCACCGAACAGGATGTTGCAGCCTTCGCGGAATTGATCGTGCGGGCGCCGCTGAACATGGCGCGCGCCCATCTCGACGGCCTGCGCGAGCAGGGCATGTCGGCAGAGGCGATCATCATCTCGATTCTCTCGGCGACCGCGCGCCATCTCGGTGTGCTCTGGGAGCAGGATCGTTGCACCTTCGTCGACGTCACGGTCGGCCTGTCGCGGCTGCAGCAATTGCTGCGTGTCTACGGCCCGGCCTTCGAAGCCGAGCCTGCGCCGCAGGGCGAGGGCCGCCGCGTACTCCTGGCGGTTGTACCGGGCGAGCAGCACACATTCGGCCTCGCGGTCGTCGAGGAGTTCTTCCGCCGTGCCGGCTGGCATGTGCAGTCGGAGTTCCTGCCGTCGAAGTCGATCCTGCTCGAGCAGGTCCGCACCGAATGGTTCGACGTCGTCGGACTCTCGGCTAGCGGGGAAGTTGCATCGGCCGGCATTTCGGCCGTCGTCAAGGCAGTGCGCTCCGCGGCGCTGAACAAGAACCTGCACATCATGCTGGGTGGCAACCTGTTTGCGCAGGATCCCGCGCTGGCGCTGACGCTCGGGGCGGATTTCGGCGCACGCGACGCAGCGGAAGCGGTCAACAGCCTCGGCTGGTTGCTCGACGCCAAAAAGATTCCTTGTTGAAGAGCGTTCACACCATTATCTGCTCAATACCGCGATCTCAGGCCGCCACAGTCAGGAACCGGGCTCACGCTGTTATGAACGTCTTTATTCCCCAGGCGCCCACGCTAGGCTTCAAGGGTCAGTCCGGCTGGCTCGGAAGACTCTCGCCCGAGGTCGCCGGGAGCCTGATCACCGCGGCGAGCGACATCGCGCTGGTTCTGGACCGAGACGGGGCGATTCTCGACGTCTCGCTCGGCACCGAGGAATTGCGCCGTGAAGGCCATCAGTCCTGGATCGGCAAGCCTTGGGTCGATGTCGTCACCGTAGAGTCCCGGCCGAAGGTCATGGACCTGATCGCCAATTCCGGGAACGACGCCTCGATCCAGTTCCGCGAGATCAACCATCAGTCCGCTGGTGGCGCCGATGTTCCCGTGCGCTATTCGGCCATGCAGGTCGGCCAGGACGGCACCATCGTCGCGCTCGGGCGCGACCTGCGCAACTTCACCAACCTGCAGCAGCGCCTCGTCGAGGCGCAGCAGGCAATGGAGCGCGAATATGCGCGGCTGCGCATGGCCGAGACGCGCTACCGCATGCTGTTCCATCTCGCCTCCGAGCCGGTGGTGATCGTCGATGCCAGCAGCCTGCGGGTGGTCGAGGTCAACCCCGCCGCGCAGCGCCATCTGGAACTCGCCAACGACCGGCTGAACAACACCTCGATCCTCTCCTGCCTGACGCCCGATAGCGGCGAAGCGTTGCAGACGATGCTTCGCGCCGTGCAATCAACCGGACGCGCCGACGAGACCGAGGTTGTGCTGCTTGCCGGCGCGAAACGCTTCCGCGCCATGGCGTCGGCTTTCCGGCAGGACAACTCCGCCTATCTTCTGGTGCGCCTTGCGCCGCTCACGGGGGCCGAGCGTCCCGACGACGCCGTCGCCAGCCGCGTGCTCGGCGTGCTCGAGAAATTCCCCGACGGTTTCGTGGTGATCAACCCGGAGCTCAAGGTGCTGGAGGCCAACCGCGCCTTCCTCGACCTCGCACAGCTCGCGACCAAGCAGCAGGCGCTGGGCGAGCCGCTCGAACAATGGCTCGGGCGGCCCGGCATCGATCTGCCGCTGCTGATGGTCACACTGACCGAGCATGGCGTCGTCAGAAATTTCACCACGATCGTCCGCGGCCAGTTCGGCAGCGTCGAGGAGGTCGAGATTTCGGCCGTGCCGGCCCTGACCGGCGAGACGCCGTCCTATGGCTTCGTCATCCGCAGCCTTGGTGCGCGCACCGCGCTGGAAGGCCATCGCGGCCGTTCGCTGCCGCGCTCGGTGGAGCATCTGACCGAGTTGGTCGGTCGCGTGTCGTTGCGCGATCTCGTGCGCGAAACCACGGACGTCATCGAGAAACTCTGCATCGAGGCGGCGCTGGAACTCAGCAAGGACAACCGCGCCTCGGCGGCCAACATGCTCGGCCTCAGCCGCCAGAGTTTCTATGCCAAGCTGCGCCGATACGGGTTGGGCGATCTCGACGATGACGACGATGCGGGCGAGTTGAATTGAATCGACGGTCGTCAAGCCGACGTTACAATTCTGACCCATAATACTGTCAATTTCAGTTGACGCTTTTTCGCGAGACGCCTAGCCTTCGGGCATGACGCGCCTCAGCATCCCCGCTCCGATCGTCACGAGACATTCGCGCCCCTCGCCGGCCGCTGCGCTCGAACTGCTCAAGCCGATTACCTGGTTCGCGCCGATGTGGGCCTATGGCTGCGGCGTCGTCTCGTCGGGCCAGCCGCTCGGCGCCCATCGTCCCGAAATCGCATTGGGCATATTGCTCGCGGGGCCGCTGGTCTGCGCCACCAGCCAGGCCGCCAATGACTGGTACGACCGCCATGTCGACGCCATCAACGAGCCGAACCGGCCGATCCCGTCGGGCCGCATTCCCGGCCGCTGGGGTCTTTATATCGCCATCGCCTGGACCGCATCGTCGCTGCTGGTGGCGGCGCTGCTCGGCCGCGCCGTTCTGGTCGCGGCCTGCGTCGGCCTCGTCCTCGCCTGGATCTACAGCGCCCCGCCGCTGCGGCTGAAGCAGAACGGCTGGTGGGGCAACGCGGCCTGCGGCCTCTGCTATGAGAGCCTGCCCTGGTTCACCGGAGCGGCGGCACTGATCGGCGGCGTGCCCGATGGACGCACCATCGGCATCGCGCTGCTCTACGGCGTCGGTGCTCACGGCATCATGACGCTGAATGATTTCAAATCGGTCGAGGGCGATCGGCAGATGCGGCTCCTGTCGCTTCCGGTCCAGCTCGGCGTGGATCGCGCCGCGCGTTTCGCCTGTTGGGTCATGGCGCTGCCGCAGGTCGTCGTCATCGGCCTGTTGTGGTCATGGGGCCAACCCGTTCATGCGGGCATCGTCGCGGTGCTGCTGCTTGCGCAGCTCGGTCTGATGGCGCGGCTGCTGGCCGCGCCGCGCGAACGCGCCGCCTGGTACAACGCCACCGGCACGACGCTCTATGTGCTGGGCATGCTGGCCAGCGCCTTTGCCCTGCGCGGTCTTCTCATGGGGGGCGTCTCGTGAAAGCGCCGCTCGGCTGGCTCGGCATCGTCAGGCTTGGCCTGGTCCAGACCGCGCTCGGCGCGATCGTGGTGCTGACGACCTCGACGATCAACCGGGTCATGGTGGTCGAACTCGCTCTGCCGGCGATCCTGCCCGGACTTCTGGTCGCGCTGCATTATGCCGTACAGGTGCTGCGGCCGCGCTGGGGCCATGGCTCCGATGTCGGCGGCCGACTGACGCCATGGATCGTCGGCGGCATGGCGGCGCTGGCGCTGGGCGGCTTCGGCGCGGCGCTCGGGGTCGCGCTGATGGAAGAGCTGTTATGGGCCGGCATCGCGCTTGCCGCCCTGTCCTTCACCCTGATCGGCGTCGGTGTCGGTGCGAGCGGGACCTGCCTGCTCGTCCTGCTCTCGCGCCGCGTCGCCGACGAGCGGAGGCCGGCGGCAGCGACCGTCGTCTGGGTGATGATGATCGCCGGCTTCATCGTCACCGCGGGCACGGCCGGGCATTTTCTCGACCCGTTCTCGACGGGTCGCCTCGTCGTGGTATCCGGCGCGGTCAGCGCGTTGGCGTTGATCGTGACGGTGCTGGCCGTCTACGGGGTCGAGGACGACGCGGCCAACGCGGCGCGCGGCGCGGCCAACGTCGAGCAGGCCTCGTTTCGCCTCGCGCTGGCGGAGGTCTGGGCTGAGCCGCAGGCCCGGCGCTTTGCCATCTTCGTCTTCGTTTCGATGATCGCCTATAGCGCGCAGGATCTCATCCTCGAGCCTTTCGCCGGCACCGTTTTCGGCTATACGCCCGGAGAGAGCACCAAACTCGCCGGCGTCCAGCATGGCGGCGTGCTCGCCGGCATGGTTCTGGTCGCGCTGGTTACGACCTTCGCCGGCGCAAAGACCGCTTCGCTCAGACTCTGGGCGGTGGGTGGCTGCATCGCCTCCGCAGCGGCGCTGGCGGGACTTTCGGTCGCGGCCTTCGTTGGTCCGGCCTTTCCGCTTCGGCCTGTGGTCTTTGTGCTCGGCGTCGCCAACGGAGCTTATGCGGTCTCGGCCATCGGCTCGATGATGCGACTCGTCGGGCAGGGCAAGCCGGAGCGGCAAGGCGTACGGATGGGCTTGTGGGGCGCGGCCCAGGGCGTCGCCTTCGGTCTCGGCGGACTGTTCGGCGCCGGCGCGACCGATCTCGCGCGGCAGATTTCGGCCTCGCCCGCCTTGGCCTATGCGTCGGTCTTCACCATCGAAGCGGTGCTGTTCCTGATCTCGGCTGGCCTCGCCATCGCGGTCGCGCGTCAGGCGGCCGACCCGGTTCGGCAGTGCGCTCCCGACGGCGGCGCAACCCTGGCTCCAAACGCAGGATGATCGTGATGAACGGAGAGCTGCCGCAAACGTCGCCCGATCCCGAAACCACCTATGACGTCGTCATCGTCGGCGGCGGGCCTGCCGGAGCGACCGCCGCGACCGACCTTGCGAGGATGGGGCGCTCGGTCCTGCTGCTCGACCGGGCCGGCCGCATCAAGCCCTGCGGCGGCGCGATTCCTCCGCGCGCGATCCGCGACTTTTCGATCCCGCCCGCCCAGATCGTGGCGCGCATCAACTGCGCCCGCATGGTCGCGCCTTCGGACATCGGCGTCGATATGCCGATCGAGGACGGCTATGTTGGCATGGTCGACCGCGAGCATTTCGACGAATGGCTGCGCATCCGCGCCGCCGAATCCGGTGCGCAACGCGTCACCGGGACATTCGAGAGTTTCGGCCGCGACCCCGACGGCACCGCAAGGCTGCATTACCGCCCCAAGGGCGACGGGCCGCTCGCCGGCATCCGTGCCCGCATGGTGATCGGGGCCGATGGCGCGATCTCGAATCTGGCGCGCGCGGCGATGCCCGGCAGCAAGCGGCCGCCCTTCGTCTTCGCCTATCACGAGATCGTTCGTGCGCCCGCGCAGGCGAACCCGCGCTACGATGCACGGCGCTGCGACGTGGTCTACCAGGGGAGAATCTCGCCGGATTTCTATGGCTGGGTCTTTCCCCATGGCGAGACGGCGAGCATCGGCACGGGCAGCGCCCATAAGGGCTTCTCGCTGAAGGACGCCGTCGCGCGCCTGCGCAGCGACGCCGGCCTCGACAAAGCCGAGACGATCCGGCGCGAGGGCGCGCCGATCCCGATGAAGCCCTTGAAGAAGTGGGACAATGGCCGCGATGTGATCCTCGCCGGCGATTCGGCTGGCGTCGTCGCGCCGGCCTCGGGCGAGGGCATCTACTACGCGATGCTCTGCGGCAGGCTGGCCGGCGAGGCGGTCGATCTCGCCTTGAAGACCGGCGATGCGCGGGCGCTCGCCACGGCGCGCAAGCGCTTCATGGCCGATCACGGCCGCGTCTTCTGGATTCTCGGCCTGCTGCAATGGGTCTGGTATCGCAGCGACAAGCGCCGCGAGCAGTTCGTCAAGATCTGCCGCGATCCCGACGTGCAGAAGCTGACCTGGGATTCCTACATGAACAAGGAACTGGTCCGCGGCAAATTCATGGCCCACGTCCGGGTGTTCTTCAACGACCTCGGCCATCTGCTCGGGGTGGCGCGCTGATGGGCATTCCGCCGCTCGTCCTGACGATCGATCTCGCGCTGGCGATCATTGGCGTGGAACTCGGACTGCTCGTCCTGGCCGCCTGGCGAAACCCGGCAAAATCGCGGCGCCCATTGCTGTTCACCGTGCTGTCCGGCCTTGGCCTGCTGCTGGCCCTGAGGACGGTCGCCGTCGGCGCGGATGCGCTGCTGACACTTTCGGCCCTAACGCTGGGCGGGCTTGCCCATATCGCCGACATGGCGACGAGGCTGCGCCGGAGCCCGGACGGCGCGACGCGATAGCGTCAACGAAGGCATGACGATCGCGGCTGAAGCCGGCAAGGTCGCAGGGTTTGGAGCCGCTTGCCACAGCGAGATCCGGCCCGCTCCCGCATGCGGGAGCGCTGTTTTCAAACAATCCTGCCCCGGCAGGAGAGAACCGCCAACGCGAGCGATCGAAGCGTCAGATTCTTGTGACGGTAACGACGTGCAATTATGTCATGTTAACTTGACACATTAGCTGATTGCCTCCAGTTTCATCGTGTCGCGAACGCCGCCGCATTCCGGTCGGCGGCGTCGGCGGGAGGTGTCCGATGCGAATTCGGGCCGATGGGGTCAAGCCGATCAGGGTCGTCATCGTCACGATGGACACCCATGTCGCCAGCGCCACCGAACGCGCCCATCGCAGCCTTATGCGCGATCTGCCCGGCCTCGAGCTCAGCGTGCATGCGGCGTCCGAATGGTCGGCCGATCCGCGCTCGCTCGCATCTTGCCTCGAGGCCATCGCGAGCGGCGACATCATCATCAACACGATGCTGTTCATGGAGGAACACTTCCAGCCGCTGCTGCCGGCGCTGGAGGCCCGGCGCGACGCCTGCGACGCCATGGTCTGCATCATGTCGGCCAGCGAGATCACGAAGCTGACGCGGCTCGGCCGTTTCCGCATGGACGGCTCGCAAGGTGGACCGCTGTCCCTGCTGAAGCGCCTGCGCGGCAACAAGGGCAAGCCGGGTGGCGGCGGCGCCAGCCAGATGAAGATGCTGCGCCGCCTGCCCCAGATCCTGCGCTTCATTCCGGGCGCGGCGCAGGATGTGCGCGCCTATTTTCTGACGATGCAGTACTGGCTCGCCGGCTCCGACGAGAACATGGCCAACCTCGTCCGCTTTCTGGTCGACCGTTACGCAGATGGTGAGCGTCGCGGTCTGCGCGGCACGCTCAAGGTCGGTAAGCCGGTCGAGTATCCCGAGACCGGCGTCTATCATCCCGGCATGCCTGGCCGCGTCTCCGCAGAGGCGACCAATCTGCCGGCGCGCTCCGGCGCGAAGGGGACGGTCGGGCTTCTGGTGCTGCGCTCCTATGTGCTGGCCGGCAATGCCGGCCATTATGACGGCGTGATCCGGACCTTCGAGGCGCGTGGCCTGAACGTCATCCCGGTCTTCGCCACGGGTCTCGATGCGCGCGAGGCGATCGACGCCTTCTTCTTCAGGGACGGCCGCCCGGTCATAGACGCGATGGTCTCGCTGACCGGCTTCTCGCTCGTCGGCGGGCCCGCCTACAATGATTCGAAGGCGGCGGCCGAAGTCCTGGCGCGGCTCGACGTGCCCTATATCGCCGCCCATCCCGCCGAGTTCCAGACGCTCGACCAGTGGGGGCCGTCCGATCGCGGCCTGCTGCCGGTCGAGGCGACCATCATGGTAGCGATCCCCGAACTCGATGGCGCGACCGGTCCCATCGTCTTTGGCGGCCGCACCGAGAAGGGCGGCTCTTGCTCCGGCTGCGTGCGAGCCTGCACCTTCCCGGCCAGCGAAAACGAGCGCGACATGCATGTCTGCGCTGAGCGCACCGAAGTTCTGGCCGCGCGCGTGGAGAAACTCGTGGCGCTCAGGCGCTCGGCCCGCGCCCAGCGCAAGGTCGGCATCGTGCTGTTCAACTTCCCGCCCAACGCCGGCAACACCGGCACGGCGGCCTATCTCTCGGTCTTCGAGTCGCTGCATCGCACGATGCTGGCGATGCAGCGCGAAGGCTACGGCATCGCGGTTCCCGCAAGCGTCGACGATCTGCGCCATGCCATCGTCGAGGGCAATGCCGCGCGCTTTGGCGCGATGGCCAATGTTCACGCCCGCATCGGCGCCAACGACCATGTCCGGCGCGAGCGCTGGCTGAACGAGATCGAGGCGCAATGGGGCCCGGCTCCCGGCCGCCAGCAGAGCGACGGCTCCTCTATCTTCGTGCTCGGCGAGCGCTTCGGCAATGTCTTCGTCGGCATCCAGCCGAGCTTCGGCTATGAGGGCGACCCGATGCGCCTGCTCTTCGAGAAAGGCTTTGCGCCGACGCATGCCTTCTCGGCGTTCTACCGCTGGATGCGCGAGGATTTCGGCGCGCATGCGTGCTTGCATTTCGGCACCCATGGCGCGCTCGAATTCATGCCGGGCAAGCAGACCGGGCTGTCTGGCCAGTGCTGGCCCGACCGGCTGATCGGCGACCTGCCCAACATCTATCTCTACGCCTCGAACAACCCGTCCGAGGGCGCGATCGCCAAGCGGCGCGGGGCGGCGACATTGGTCAGCTACCTGACGCCGCCGGTGGCGTCGGCGGGCCTCTATCGCGGCCTGCTCGATCTCAAGGGCTCGCTCGACCGCTTTCGCCAGCTTTCGCCGCAGGACGCCCGCGAGCAGGGGGAACTCGCCGTGCTGATCCAGGCGCAGGCCGCAGCGCTCGATCTCGCCACCGCGGAGCCCGCCTGGACCAACGAAGCGCCATCCCGCATCGCCCGCCTCAACGAGACGGTGCTGGAGCTGGAATACACCCTGATTCCCCACGGCCTCCATGTCGTCGGAGAGCCGCTCTCGGTCGAGGAGCGCGTCGACATGCTGATCGCCATGGCCGAATCGAGCCATGGCGCACGTCCCGACCGCTCGCTGGTCGAAGCGCTGGTCGAGGGCGCGACGCCCGAGCGGGCGCTCAGGGCGCATGGCATGACCGCCGACGACGCGACGCTCGCCATGCTGCGCGAGCTCACGACGGCCGACGCCCTGCTCGCGCAGGACCACGAGATCGCCGGCCTGCTGCGCGCGCTCGACGGGCGCTTCATCGCGCCCGCTCCCGGCGGCGACCTGCTGCGGACGCCCGCCGTTCTGCCCACCGGCCGCAACCTGCACGGCTTCGACCCCTTCCGCATCCCCAGCGCGTTCGCGGTGCAGGACGGCGCAAAGCAGGCCGCGCGCCTGCTCGACCGGCACATGGCCGATGGCAACGCCCTGCCGGAGACGGTCGCGCTCGTGCTCTGGGGCACCGACAACCTCAAGACCGAGGGCGCGCCGATTGCGCAGGCCTTGTCGCTGATGGGCGCGGCCCCGCGCTTCGACAGCTATGGCCGGCTCTCGGGAGCCCGGCTCATCCCGCTCGACCAATTGGCCCATCCGCGCATCGACGTGGTGATCTCGCTGTCGGGCATTTTCCGTGATCTGCTGCCCCTGCAGATCAAGCTGCTGGCCGAGGCCGCCTTCATGGCTGCATCCGCCGACGAGCCGGAAGACCGGAACTTCATCCGCAAGCATGCACTGGCCTATCAGGCCAGGCATGGCGGCGATCTCGAAACTGCGTCGCTGCGGGTCTTCGGCAATGCCGAGGGCGCCTATGGCTCCAACGTCAACAACCTGATCGAGAGCGGGCGCTGGCAGGATGAGGACGAACTCGCCGAGACCTATACCCGCCGCAAGGGCTTCGCTTATGGTCGCGGCGGACGGGCCGTGCAGCAGCCGGCGCTTCTGAAGAGCGTGCTCGGCGGCGTCGATCTCGCCTACCAGAACCTCGATTCGGTCGAGCTCGGCGTCACCACGGTCGACAATTACTTCGACACGCTGGGCGGCATCAGCCGCGCGGTCAGGCGCGCCAAGGGCGGCGTCTCGACGCCGGTCTATATCGGCGACCAGACGCGCGGCGAAGGCGCGGTGCGCACGCTCTCCGAGCAGGTTTCGCTGGAAACGCGCACCCGCATGCTCAACCCGAAATGGTATGAGGGCATGCTCAAGCATGGCTATGAAGGCGTGCGCCAGATCGAGACCCATGTCACAAACACGATGGGCTGGTCGGCGACGACCGGGCAGGTCGAGCCCTGGGTCTATCAGAAGCTGACCGAGACCTATCTGCTCGACCCCGCCATGCGCGAGCGCCTCGCCGCCTTGAACCCCACGGCCTCGGTGAAGCTCGCCAACCGCCTGATCGAAGCGCAGCAGCGCCAGTACTGGCAGCCCGATGCGGCGACGATGGCGGCGCTGCAGGAGGCCGGCGACCAACTCGAGGACCGGCTGGAAGGGATCGGCTTGGAAGCGGCGGCATGATCGGCGCGGCGGTGCCCGCCTCGCCTGCAAATCCGTCCGCAATGGCAGGCAACCGGCAGCCGTTCCGGCCCGGTACGTCATCGAGCTTGCGGCCAGGCGCGTCGCTTGACGAACCTGACCTCGCGATTGCAGCCGAGCATCCCATGCCACCGCGCAACAGCGCCTATCCCGCACCCGCCGCCGTTCTGGAACTGCTCAAGCCGATCACCTGGTTTCCGCCGATGTGGGCGTTTGCCTGCGGCGTCTTATCCTCCAATGTTTCGATCTCCGCGAATTGGTTCGTCGCCCTGCTCGGAGTGCTTCTCGCCGGGCCGCTGGTCTGTGCCATGAGCCAGGCGATCAACGACTGGTACGACCGCGATGTCGATGCCATCAACGAGCCGCATCGGCCCATCCCGTCTGGCCGGATTCCCGGCCGCTGGGGTCTCTATATCGCGATCCTGTGGGCGGGCCTGTCGCTGGCGGTCGCGAGCCTTCTGGGCTCCTGGGTTCTGATTTCGACCTGCATCGGTCTGTTCCTGGCCTGGGCCTACAGCGCGCCTCCGCTTCGTTTGAAACGCAATGGCTGGCTCGGCAACGCTGCCTGCGGGTTCTCCTATGAGGGGCTTGCCTGGATCACGGGTACGGCGGCCATGCTTGGCGGCGCGCTGCCGCCCTGGCCGATCCTGATGCTGGCCGCCCTCTATAGCCTCGGCGCGCATGGCATCATGACCCTGAACGACTTCAAGTCGATCAGGGGAGATGCCCAGATGGGCATCAATTCGTTGCCGGTCGAACTGGGTGCCGAAGGGGCCGCGAGGGTCGCCTGCGCCACCATGGCCGGTCCCCAGCTCGTCGTGGTGACGCTGCTGCTGCAGTGGCAACAGCCGGTTCAGGCGGTGGTCGTTGCCGTTTTCCTCCTCGTGCAGATCATCATGATGGCGCGCTTTCTGAAGGATCCGATCAGAAAGGCACGCTGGTATAGCGGCTTTGGCGTGCCGCTTTTCGTCTTCGGCATGATGGCGAGCGCGTTCGCGGTTCGCGGTTTGCCGGCGGTCGGCTAGGCTGTGGGCGTGAGCGCGCAAGCGGCATGATCCGGTCCGCTGCAGGGTGGCTCCGGTTTTTTCTGGGGTGTGGCGCGGTCCTCGCCATTGGCGTCGCCCTGTCGAATCTCTGGTCTGCCGACCGCGGGATCACCATCGAGACGATGAGTGCGGACGGCACGCCGATGACCGTCTTCCGCCCTGTCCAGGGCGGCGCTGCACCGGTTGTGCTGATCGCTCACGGTTTCGCGGGTTCGCAGCAACTCATGCAGCCCTTCGCCGTCACGCTGGCGCGCAACGGCTATACTGCGGTTACCTTCGATTTCGCGGGCCATGGCCGCAACCCCAGGCCGTTGTCGGGGAGCATCGCCAACGCAGATGGCGCGACGCGGACGCTCGTCGACGAGATGGCACGCGTCGCGGACCGCGCGCGGCCTCTCGGCGATGGACGCCTGGCGGTTCTGGGGCATTCCATGGCCACGGACATCATCGTGCGCTTCGCCCAGGGCCGGCCGGATGTGGCCGCGACCGTGGCGGTTTCGATGTTTTCGCCGGCGGTGACCAAGACCTCACCGCGCAACCTCCTCGTCATCGCAGGCGACTGGGAGGGAGCCCTCAAGCGCGAGGCGCTCCGTGTCGTCGGCCTTGTCTCGGCGCCTGCCGTGCCCGAGCCTGGCGTCACCTATGGCGACGTGGCTTCAGGCGGTGGCAGGCGCGCCGCCTTCAGCCCTTATGCCGAGCATGTCGGCGTGCTCTACAACCAAACCAGCCTGCGAGAGGCGCTCGTCTGGCTTGACACGTCCTTCGGCCGGCCCGTGGATCCTGCTCCCTATCTCGACGCCAGAGGGCGATGGATCCTGCTCCTGCTTCTGGGCGTCGTCCTGCTCGCCTATCCCCTCGCAAGTCTGCTGCCGATCGTATCGCGACCATCTGCCGGCGCCGGGCTCGGCTGGCGTCGTATCGTGCTGCCGCTCCTCCTGCCCGCGATCCTGACTCCGGTCCTGCTGCGGTTCCTGCCGACCGATTTTCTTCCCGTCATCGTGGGTGACTATCTCGCGGTTCATTTCGCGACCTATGGCGTGGTGACGGCAGGCTGCATCGTGTGGGTCCAGCGCGGACGCGGCCTGCCCTTACCGACGATGTCCGTGGTTCGACTGGCGGCAGGCGCGGCGGCGATGATCGGCTTCAGCCTTGTCTGCATCATCTGGCCGATCAATGCCTATGTGACGTCATTCGTGCCTGGCGGGCATCGCTTTGTCCTGTTCCTCGCGACGCTGGCAGGCACACTCTGCTTTTTCCTAAGCGACGAATGGCTGACGCGTGGAGCCGAAACGGCCACCGGGGCCTTCGTTACATCGAAACTGCTCTTCCTGCTGTCGCTGGCCTTGGCGGTTGTCCTCGATTTCCAGCGGTTGTTCTTTCTGCTGATCATCGTTCCGGTGATCGTGCTGTTCTTTCTCGTCTACGGGCTGTTCAGCACCTGGGCCTTCCGACGATCCGGCCATCCCTTCGTGGCGGGAATTTCAAACGCCGTCGTTTTCGCCTGGGCGATCGCCGCCACCTTCCCTCTCCTGGCCCGATGACCTCGGTCACGACATCGCGGAGCCGGGGCCACGCTCACCCCACGGTCCTTGATCAGGCGAACCGCCTCGATCTTGAACTCACGCCCAAACGTCCCTCGCTGCATATGCCACCTCCGGCTTCATGAAACACCCAATCGCGGTGTCCACGAAACCGGAAGCAGGCCAAAGCTCGGGAAATGAATCTGGAAAAGCTACGCTCCGCATTCGCCGCGGGTGGATAACCTTCGCCAGGGCCGGTGGGCGCGATCGCGTCTGTTTCGGGAAACCGGAAGGAACTGGTGAGCCGGGACATGGTAGAGTTCGGCTGAGCTGGCTGCGGGCGCATGGAAGCCGGACCGGCGAGTGCGCATGACGCAACTGCTCCCGCCTGAATGCTGACTGTGCCTGGTCCAGCGATTTGCTTCGATATCGCTGGAGCGGAAATTTTGCCTTCCCGGGGTCGCTTTGCTACTGCTGTGATGAAGTGATCGCGAAGGAACTGAGTCATGCTGGATCCATTCGCCTTTAGGGCTTTGGCAGCTTGTTCGACGCTGCTCCTGACGCTGACATCTGCTCAAGCGCAGACACCCCGCACGCCTATCAGGCCCGACGCCGTCGTCTATTTCACGGATCTGAAGGATGGCTCTGTCATTCCGCCGAAGGTCACGATCAAGTTCGGCTCATCCAATTTCGAAGTTGTTCCGGCGGCGGTCGCGAAAGCCAATTCCGGGCATCATCATCTCCTGATCGACAGCCCGGTGCCGGCGCTGGGCGAGCCGATCCCGAGTGATCCCGGCCATCTTCACTTTGGGCGCGGCCAGACGGAAGCCGAGCTTGTTCTCACTCCAGGCCCACATACGCTGCAACTGCTGCTCGGCGACCATGATCACGTGCCGCATAGTCCTCCCGTCATGTCCCCGGTGATCCGTGTCATGGTTTCCGACAAGGCCACCGCGCCTGGGCGTACGGCGTCGCTGCCCGCTTCCGAAGTCTATTTTATCGGCCTTCCCAACGGCTCGGTTGTTCCGCCAAATCTCACGGTCCGATTTGGACTGCGCAACATGGGGGTCGCTCCGGCAGGCGTCGTCAAGGCTGGCACCGGGCATCACCATCTCATCATCGACCAGCCCGCACCGCCCGTTGGGGAACCTATCGCCAGCGATCCAAACCACCTCCATTTCGGTCTTGGGCAGACCGAGAAGGCAATTACGCTTACGCCGGGCCGGCACACGCTACAGCTCGTCCTGGGCGATCATGACCACATCCCGCATGATCCCCCGGTCATGTCGCAGCGAATCGAGGTAACTGTCATCAGGCCGCATAAGCGGCGGCGGCGGTAAAAGCCTTGCCCTGCTTCCTGGTCATTTCGCGGAAGATGGCAGCCCATGGCCGCTGAACTGAAATCCAGCCATGGCTGCGTATATGCGTGTCTGATGCCCGCAAGCAGCACGGTTGCCGTCGCGCTCAGCATCATTTGCTGGCTGTTGCCGGGTTCCGCTTTCGCCGGACCATCGGCGCCGAGGCCGCCCGACAGGATTCTTCTGGCGCAAGCCGCCCCGCCCCCACAGGCAAGCAGCGTCGAAATCAGCTACTGGAATTCGATCAAGGACAAAACCGACCCCGGCGACTTTCGTGTCTATCTCGATGTTTGGCCAACCGGGCTCTATGCTGCGGAAGCGCGCGCCCGGATCGAGCGCTTGAGTGGCAGGGCGGCCACGCCTTCAGCGCCGCCCATTCCCGCAGTGCCGGCCACTCCCGCGGCGCCAGTCGCGCCTGCCAACGCTCCTTTGCAGGATTGCGCGGAGTGTCCGCAGATGATTCCGATAGCAGCGGGCGCTTTCGCGATGGGATCGACGGAACTGTTTACATTCGAGGCGCCGGTCCACAACGTCACCATCAGGAAGCCTTTTTATATGGGCCGTACCGAGGTGACTTACGATGAATGGGACGCGTGCGTCATGGCCAAGGGCTGCGACTTCTCGCCGGACGACCGGGGTGCCGGCCGGGGAAAGCGACCGGTCGGCAACCTGAGTTGGGAGGACACGCAGCAATATGTCGCCTGGCTGTCGAAGAAAACCGGCCAGATCTACCGGCTGCCGTCCGAGGCCGAGTGGGAGTATGCGGCGCGCGCCGGCAGGCCCACGACTTACTCCTGGGGCAAGATGATGGAAAAGGCCCGTGCCAACTGTTCGGGCTGCGATGGGCCGCGCTCGACAGCTGCGATTGCGGTCGCAACCTATCCGCCCAATGATTTCGGCCTGCATGACATGTCGGGAAACCTGGCGGAATGGGTGGAGGATTGCTGGAACGACAGCTACAGGTCCGCACCCGCCAATGGCTCGGCCTGGGTGAAGTCAGGTTGCAAGGAACGCGTCCTGCGCGGCGGTTCTTTCAGCAATGATCCACGCTATGTCCGCTCTGCCTCGCGCTTCAAATATGACTTTGACGTGCGCTTCCAGACCAACGGTTTCCGCGTGGTGCGCGAGCGGTAAGGCTGTTTGGAATGTCGCGGCTGTCCGGTCGGCGATCTGTTCGAGATGGGCGCCAGCAAACCCGAGATCGTGACGGTCGCCGCCACGCAATGCGCTTCCGCGCCAAGTCCCCCAAGCGGCGCGTCTTGGGGCAGTATGCGGCGGAAACCTCGACGCGCTCATGGAGGATTGCAGGATGCCTGCGGGAAAAATGCTTATCGGACTGGCGCTGGCCTGGGGGCTCGCAGTGCCAGCCGCCGCGCAGACGGCGGCCAAACACGACGAATTCTTTTGGATAGGCCAGATCAACAAGGCCAGTGCCGTTATCAACGCCGAGGAAGGGCTGCTCGATGCGACACTTGCTCCGCGCATCGCGGCCGGCCTCGACACGATGCTCAAGGCCGCCGAGAAGCCCGGGGCCAAAAGGCCGACGCTGGTTATCACCTTCGAGCCCGTGCTGATCGAGGCGGCCGGCGTCGAGGCCACCCTGCTGCATGCCGGCCGTTCGAGCCAGGACATGCTCGCCACCGTGCGCGCCGCGATCCTTCGCGACGAGACGCTGAAGCTCGCAACCCAGTTGCGCAAGCTGACCGCGACCATGGTCGCGCTGGCGCAAAAGCATGTCGGGACGATCGTTCCCAACTACACCAATGGCGTCGCCGCCCAGCCCAACAGCTACGGCCATTATCTGCTCGGCCATGTCGCCGGCCTGGAGCGCGACGCACAACGCCTGCGCGAGGCCTTCGCACGGCTGGATCGCTCGCCGATGGGGACGACCGTCCTGAACGGCACGAGCTGGCCGCTGAACCGCGACCGCATGGCGTCCTATCTCGGCTTCCCCGCCAAGGTCGACAACGCCTATGACGCCGCGCAGATCGCGGCCGTGGACATCCCCGTCGAGCTCGGCGCTGTCGTGACCGGCATCGCGCTGCATGCCGGAAGCTTCATCGAGGACGTCATGACCCAGTATGCGCAGCCGCGCCCCTGGATCCTGCTGGCCGAGGGCGACGGCAACACCTATGTCTCCAGCGCGATGCCGCAGAAGCGCAATCCCGGCCTGCTCAACAGCACGCGCAGCCAGGCGTCGAACGTGATCACGCAGGGCATCGGCCGCGTGCTGCAGGCCCATAATCTCCCGCCCGGCATGAGCGACGTGAAGAGCGCGCGCGACAACGCCGCGATGATCGGCGGCGCGGTCGCAATGCTCGACAACTGGAACAAGATATTGACCGCGCTGGTGATCGACCCCGAGCGCGCGCTCGACGAACTCAACAACGACTGGACAGCCTCGCAGGAGGTCGCCGACCTGCTGATGCGCCAGCACAAGCTGCCCTTTCGCGTCGGCCACCACTTCGCGTCGGAGGTCGTCGACTACGCCAAGGCCAACAACATCCGCCCGAGTGATTTTCCCTACTCGGAGGCGCAGCGAATCTACCGGCGCACGCTGACGGAAATGAACGTCGCCGGCGGCGATCTGCCGATCAGCGAGGCCGAGTTCCGCGCCGCGCTCGATCCGGTTGCGATCATCCGCAATCGTCAGACGGGTGGCGGTCCGCAGCCGGCCGAGATGGCGCGGATGCTGGGCGAGGCCGAGCGCACGCTGGCGGAGCAGGAGCGGTGGATCACTGAGCGGCGCAAGCGCATCGACAGCGCTTTGGTGGCGCTCGACCGCGACTTCGCGACGCTGCTCGCGCGGGCCAAATAGCGCGGTCGGCATGCGTCTTGCGATCGGAGCGGGCGTGGCCTGACGGGTGTGCTATCAGCCATGCTCGTGACCCTGCCGCTGATGGAGAACGCGTTTGCCCAGCCTTGCGATCGACGGCGACCGCCTCTGGTCTGATCTGATGACGCTTGCCCGCATCGGCGGGCTGCCGGCCGGCGGGTGCGACCGCCTCGCCTTGACCGATGCCGACGCCGCGGCACGCAACCTCCTGCGGCACTGGTTCGAGGAGGCCGGGCTTGTGGTCTCGGTCGATCCGATCGGCAACATGTTCGGCCGCCGCGAGGGCACGCAGGCCGGTCTGCCGCCGATCATGGTGGGCAGCCATATCGACACGCAGTCTCCTGGCGGGAAATTCGATGGCGTGCTCGGCGTTCTGGCGGGGCTGGAATGCCTGCGGGCGCTCGATCACGCGGACATCCGCACACCTTGTCCGATCGAGGTGGTGAACTGGACCAATGAGGAAGGCGCGCGCTTTGCGCCGGGGCTGATGGGCTCGGCGGTCTTCACCGGCCAGCTTGCGCTGGAAACCGCGCATGGCGCGAAGGATCCGTCGGGCGCAACCGTGGCGCAGGAACTCGCCCGCACCCGCTTTTTAGGCGACGCGCCGATGCGCCGGCCGGTCGAGAGCTATTTCGAGCTGCATATCGAGCAGGGCGACCGGCTCCAGGAGGCGGGACGCACCATCGGCGTCGTCCTGGGCAGTGAGTTCAACTGCTTTGCCGATGTCGAATGCCTTGGCGACAACGCTCATGCGCAGGCGACCCCGATGGCGCAGCGCCGCAATCCGCTGGCGGCGGCGGCCGAACTGATCACCGCCATCGAGCGGATCGGCCATCGCAACGGGCCGGTCGGCTCGGCCGGCGTCGCCTCGCTAAGGCTGTGGCCCAACAACCGGATCAACATTCCCCATCGCGTCGTCTTCACCTATTCCGGCACTCATCCCGAGCGCGAAGGCATGGCCGCGATGCGCCGCGAGATCGCGGATGCGGCCACGGGGATCGCGCAGCGCACCGGCGTCGCGATCAATCTCGAGGCGTCGCCAGACCGGGAAGCTGTGGATTTCGATCCCGGACTCGCCGATCTCGTCGAGACGCTCGCCGGCGAGCAGGGCTTGAGCACCATGCGGCTGCGCTCGCGCGCCGGCCATGATGCGATCCGGATGGCGCCCTATTGCCCGACGCAGATGATCTTCATCCCCTGCAAGGACGGCATCTCCCACAGCGAATTCGAGGATTGCCGCAAGGACGACGCCACGGCGGGCGCCGATGTCCTGCTGAACGCGGTCCATGCGCGGGCAACCGGGGCGCGCTGACCCGCCCCTCCATGTCAGGGTATGGTATCGACGGTGATCGGGCCGGTGTGGCGGCTGCCATCGTCGGCTTCGACTCTGGGCGGCTGGTAGTCTCGCGTTTCCGGCATCATCACGAGATATGCCACAAGCCCGACGCCGGCGATGGCGGCCAGCGTCAGGAAAGCGGCCGAATAGCCGGCCGAGACGATGATGACGCCAGCCAGCGTTGCCGACAGCGCCGCACCAAGCCCCTGCACGGTCGCGACCGCGCCCTGGCTGACATTGAAGCGCCCGGTGCCGCGCGTCAGGTCGGCGACGACGACGGGAAACAGCGCGCCGAAGATGCCGGCTCCGACGCCGTCGAGCGCCTGCACGGCGACGAGCCAGAACGGATTGTCCGAGACGACATAGAGCGCCCCGCGCAGCGCCAGCACGCCGAAAGCGACGAGGAAGAGAGGCTTGCGGCCCCAGTGATCGACCTTTGCGCCGACGATGATCGCCATAGGCACCATCACGCATTGGGCCGCGACGATGCAGATCGCGATCAGCGAGGTCGCCTGCTCCTTGCCGGAGAGCTTGGTCAGGAGCTGCCCGACCGAGGTCAGCATCGCCGCATTCGACAGATGGAAGATCGCGCAAAGCAGGGCAAACAGCATCAGGTGCCGGTTCTGCAGCAGCGCCTTCAGACCAGAGGGTTTTTCGTCTTCATGTTCGGCGTCGTGCTCGAGTCCACGGGCAAGTTCGTCGTCGATCTCCCGGCGCGGCACCATCAGCATCGCGCCGACGCTGAACACCGCCAGCACGGCCATCAGCCAGAACACCACGATCGGGCCGAAGACATAGGCCGTTCCGCCCGCGATCGCGGCGGAGGCCGCATTGCCGAGATGGTTGAAGGCCTCGTTGCGGCCGATCCGTTTCGAGAACATCTTCGGCCCGACGACGCCCAGCGTGATCGCCGCCAGCGCCGGCGGAAAGATCGCTCCGGCGATGCCCGCCATCGATTGCGTTGCGGCGACGACATAAAAATTGCCGGTGAAGGGCAGCACGAGACAGCTCAGCGTCACCGCGACCGCTCCGGCGATGACGATGGCGGGCTTGTTGCCGGAACGGTCGATCAGCGCGCCGGCCGGCGTCTGCGCGATCAGTCCGACGATCCCCGCGATCGTCATGACGACGCCTGTGGTCGCCTCGTTCCAGCCCTGGTCGGGTCCCCTGACCGCGATCAGATAGATCGCGAGATAGGGGCCAAGCCCGTCACGAACGTCGGCGAGGAAGAAGTTGAGCGCATCGAGGCCGCGCAGCGCGCGCGTCGAGGGCTGGCGTCCGATCCCTGTCGGCGAGCGCGTTGTGCTCATTGCTGCCAGAAACTGGCGCGAGCTGCCGTGTTCAGAGCAGGAGGCAGGTTCGCTATGGGCATCGGCATGGTCTGGTGTCCGTCAGGGCGTGTTCAGATCGGCGACCGAACAACATGCGCAGGCCCGTTGTGTTCCAGCGTCGTCACACTCTTGGCGGGAACAGCCGCAGCCCGGCTGAGAAGCCTCTGGATATTTGCCGGCTACGGCTTGGCGCAGGATTGCCGGTCCCGCTGGCCGCGGGCTCTTGTGCCCGGCAAAATTTTCGCGTCTGTTCCCTCCAGCTGGAACCGCGCTGAAGCAGCGCGGCGTCTCCGGCCAAGCGTCGCATTGCCTTTGAAAGAGCCGGTCGGTCTATGGTTTCTGTGGAGCTCAGGGGCGTCTCAAAGGACTGGGGCGGCGCGCCGGCGGTCGATCGGGTCAGCTTCACTGTCGCTCAGGGAAACCTTGTCGCGCTGCTCGGCCCGTCCGGCTGCGGAAAGTCCACGACGCTGCGGCTGATCGCGGGGCTCGAGGACGCCAGCGCCGGCGTGATCACGATCGGCGGCCGCGACGTCACAGCTGAGCCCCCGTCGCGTCGCGGCATTGCGATGGTGTTCCAGAGCTACGCGCTGTTTCCCCATCTCTCCGTCGCCGAGAACATCGCCTTCGGCCTGCGCGTCCGCAAGGTGCCCCGCGCCGAACGCGACGAGCGGCTGGCGCGCGCCGCCGGCATTCTCGGGCTGAGCGGGCTGATGGAGCGCAAACCCTCGCAGCTTTCCGGCGGCCAGCAGCAGCGCGTGGCGCTTGGCCGGGCCATCGTGGCGGAAGCCCCGGTCTGCCTGATGGACGAGCCGCTCTCCAATCTCGATGCGCAGCTCAGGGTCGAGATGCGCCGCGAAATTCGTGAGCTTCAGCAGCGGCTCGGCATCACCATGGTCTATGTCACCCACGATCAGGTCGAGGCCATGACGATGGCCGATCAGGTCGTGCTGATGCGAGACGGCCAGGTCGAGCAGGATGCGGCCCCCGACGAACTCTACGAGAACCCCGCGACAATCTTCGTGGCGCGCTTCGTCGGCACGCCGCCGATGAACGTCGTGCCGCTGGCTGCGGTGCTGAAACAGGGTGGCGAAGGGCTGTCGCCGCCGCCGGGTCGCGATCCGGCGACGCTCGCCGTCGGCATCCGGCCGGAAATGACGGAACTGACGGATCGCGGCATTGCCGCCGATGTCGTGGCAGTCGAATATCTCGGGGCTGACACGCTGGTCGAGACGAAGATCGATGGACATCCGTTCATCGTCAGGCGGCCAGGCAAGGTCCGCGCCTCAGCCGGCGACAAGGTCCACATCGCGCTGTCACAATCGGCATTGCATTGGTTCGATCTCGGTACCGGGCAGAGGCTGGTTCTCTGAGGGATTCGTCAAAAGGTCAGGCGCGCGAAGCCGCCGCAACATGGGAGACGCAGGATATGGACAGGCGTGAATTGCTGGGCGGCGCCGCGGCGCTTGCGGGCTCGCTGACGCTGCCCGGCGCGGCCAGCGCACAGGCGGCCGAAATCTCGTTCTTTTACCCCGTCGCGGTGGGCGGGCCGATCACCAAGCTGATCGACGCCTTCGCAGCCGGTTTCGAGAAGGAGAACCCGACGCTGAAGGTCAAACCGATCTATGCCGGCACCTATCAGGAGACCATCGTTAAGGCGCTGACGGCCCATAAGAGCGGCACGCCGCCGGTCGCCTCGGTGCTGCTCTCGACCGACATGTTCACCCTGATCGACGAGGAGGCGATCGTTCCGTTCGACACCTTCGTCAAGACCGAGGACGACAAGAAGTGGCTCGCGGGCTTCTTCCCCGGCTTCATGGCCAACAGCCAGACCGGCGGCAAAACCTGGGGCATTCCGTTCCAGCGCTCGACCGTGGTGCTCTACTGGAACAAGGAGCTGTTCAAGGAGGCGGGCCTCGATCCCGAGAAGCCGCCGACCACCTGGGCGCAGCAGCTCGAATTCGCGCAGAAGCTGACCAAGCGCGACGCTGCGGGCAACACCACGCAATGGGGCATCCAGATCCCGTCCTCGGGCTTCCCCTATTGGCTGTTCCAGGGTCTCTCGACCCAGGCGGGCGCCACGCTCGCCAACGCCGCTGGCGACAAGACCGACTACGCCAATCCCGGCGTCGTCGAAGGCCTGCAATACTGGATGGACCTCGCCCAGAAGCACAAAGTGCACCCGCCCGGCATCGTCGAATGGGGCACGACTCCGCGCGACTTCTTCGAGCGCAAGGTCGCGATGATGTGGACGACCACCGGCAACCTGACCAATGTTCGCACCAACGCGAAATTCCCCTTCGGCGTCGGCGTGCTGCCGGCCGGCAAGAAGCCCGGCAGCCCGACCGGCGGAGGCAATTTCTATCTCTCGAAGAAGGCCTCGCCCGCAGAGCAGGAAGCCGCCTTCAAGTTCATCCGCTGGATCACGACGCCCGAGCGCGCCGCCCAGTGGAGCGCCGACACCGGCTATGTCGCGGTGACGCCCGCGGCCTATGAGACCGATGCGATGAAGACCTATGTCGCCGGCTTCCCGCAGGCGCTGGTCGCGCGCGACCAGTTGCCGACGGCCGTCGCCGAGCTCTCGACGCATGAGAACCAGCGCGTCACCAAGGCGCTGAACGACGGGCTGCAGGCGGCGCTGACCGGGACCAAGACGGCGCAGGCGGCGATGACGGAGGCGCAGGCCGAGGCCGAGCGCATCCTCAAGGCGTATCGCTGAGCCCGAGAAGACGGCGTCGATGAACAACCGCGCGACCGCGACGCTCCATGGCTGGCTGCTGCTGCTGCCGGCCATGGCTTGCCTTGTGCTGTTCACGCACTGGCCGGCGCTCGCGAGCTTCATCGACAGCTTCTACTCGACACCCAAGGCGCGTCGTCCGGCGCGCTTCGTCGGGCTCGACAATTACGAGCAGATGCTCGCCGACCCGATCTTCTGGAAGGCGATAGCTAACAATCTCTGGTTCGCGCTCGGCACCATCCCCTGTTCGATCGCGCTCGCGCTGCTGATGGCGGTCTGGGTCAACGATAAAATCACCGGGCGCACCTGGGTCCGCATGGCCTATTTCACCCCGACCATCCTGCCGATGATCGCGGTCGCCAATATCTGGCTGTTCTTCTTTACCCCGCAATACGGCCTGCTTGAGCAGATCATCGGCTTCTTCGGCGGGCGCGGCACCAACTGGCTGGGATCGCAGGACACTGCGCTCTACGCGGTCACCATCGTCGCGATCTGGAAGGAAGCCGGTTTCTTCATGATCTTCTACCTCGCGGCGCTGCAGGCAATCTCGCCCAGCCTCGGCGAGGCGGCAGCGATCGAGGGCGCCTCGCGCTGGACCTTCTTCCGCCGCATCCAGTTTCCGCTGCTGATGCCGACGACGCTGTTCGTGCTGATCAACGCGGTGATCAACGCCTTCCGCATGATCGACCATATCTTCGTGATGACGCGCGGCGGACCCGACAATGCGACCACGCTGCTGCTGTTCTACATCTATCAGGTCGGCTTCGGCTTCTGGGACACGACCTATGCGGCCGCGCTGACCTGCGTGCTGCTGGCGCTGCTCGCGCTGGTCGCCTTCGTCCAGTATGGCTGGCTCGAACGCCGGACGCATTATCAATGAGCGGCCCCGCGCCTGCCGCCCGCATCGACCCCTATGCGCCCAAGGGACTGGCGCTGACGCTGGAATCGGCGGGCGCGATCCTGCTCGCGCTGGTCTGGGTCCTGCCGCTGGCCTATGCGGTCTGGGCTGCGATCCATCCGGCCGAATTCACCACGCGCTTCGTGCTGACCGCGCCGCTGACGCTGGAGAATTTCGAGCGCGCCTGGGCGGCGGCGCCCTTCGCGCGCTATTTCCTCAACACCTTCGTGCTGGTCACGATGATCCTGGCCTTCCAGCTCGTGCTCGGGACGCTGGCGGCCTATGCGCTGGCGCGGCAGGATTTCTGGGGCCGCGACCTCGCCTTCGCGCTGATCCTCGCCCAGTTGATGATCATGCCCGACGCGCTGATCGTCGAGAACTACCGCACGCTGGCGCGCGTCAATCTGATCGACACCATCCCCGCGATCGCGCTGCCCTATATCGCCTCGGCTTTTGGCATCTTCCTGTTGCGCCAGACCTTCAAGACGGTGCCCAGGGAGCTCGACGACGCCGCGCGCGTCGAGGGCGCGAGCCCTTTGCAGGTGCTGATGAAGGTCTATGTCCCGCTCGCGAAGCCGACCTATGTCGCCTATGGGCTGGTCTCGGTGAGCTATCACTGGAACAACTTCCTCTGGCCGCTGCTGGTGACCAACTCGGTCGAGTCACGGCCGCTGACGGTGGGTCTCCAAATCTTCTCCTCGACCGATCAGGGCATCGATTGGGCGATCATCTGCGCGGCGACGCTGATGACATCGGCGCCGCTGCTGGTGGCGTTCCTGCTGTTCCAGCGCCAGTTCGTGCAGAGCTTCATGCGCGCCGGAATCAAGTGAAATGATGCGACTGATAACCTGGAACATCCAGTGGGCGCGCGGCATGGACAACCGCGTCGACCCCCGCCGCATCGTCGATCACGCCCGCCGGATGGCGGATTTCGACGTGCTCTGCCTGCAGGAGGTCGCCGATAATTTCCCCGAGCTCGACGGCAATGACGAGACCAACCAGTTCGGGCTCTTCGCCGAACTCCTGCCCGGTTTTGCCGCGATCGAGGGCATCGGCGTCGATGTCGATGACGGCAAGGGCGGACGAAAGCGCTTCGGCAATCTGCTGCTGACGCGCTATCCCGTGGCGCAGGCGCTGCGTCATCTGCTGCCATGGGAGGCCGCGCATACCCGCAATATGCCGCGCATCCTGGTCGAGGCCATGGCCATGACCCCATTGGGGCCGATCCGCCTTATGACGACGCATCTGGAATACTCGTCGCCGACCCTGCGCGCCGCCCAGGTCGAGGGCATCCGCGAGGCCCACCGCATGGCGGTCTCCCGTCACCTGACCCCGCGCGCGGCCGGGCCGCATACCTATACGCTGACGCCGGGTTCTCCGAGCGCGATCCTGACCGGCGATTTCAACATGCGGCCCGACGATGCCGCGCTGGCCCGGCTGATGGCGCCCTTCGACAGCGACGTGCCGCCTCTGCTCGACCTCTGGCCGGCGCTGAAAGGCGACGAGCCGCACCCGCCCTCCGCCTGCCTGTTCGACCAGACCTATGGCGAGCCCGGCTGCCTCGACTATGTGCTGGCGACGCCCGATCTCGCCGCCCGCGCACGCTCCATCGTCTATGACGTGGAGACGCAGGTCTCCGACCATCAGCCGATCCTGGTCGAGTTCGCGCTCGATTGAACGCGGGTGTTCCGATTGCAGGAAGCAGCCCAGCGAGACCGACCGGATGATCTTCACCAGACGCGACCATGACAGGCTGACCGCGATCCTCGTCGAGGCGGCGCGGCGCGAAATCATGCCTCGCTTCCGCAACCTGGCGGCAGGCGACATCCGCCAGAAGCGCACGCCCGACGATCTCGTGACGGAGGCCGACGAGGCGGCCGAGCGCTTCATTTGCACGGAACTCGCACAGGCCTTTCCCGGTGCGGCGCTGATCGGCGAGGAGGCCGTGAGCGCCGATCCCGCGCTGCTCGGCAGGCTGGGCGAGGCGGACCTCGCCTTCGTCATCGACCCGATCGACGGCACGCTGAACTACGCCGCTGACCTCCCGCTTTTCGCCGTCATGGCGGCAGCCATCGTCAAGGGCGAAGTCGTCGCGACCGTGATCCATGATCCGGTCGTCGATGACACGGCGCTTGCCTTGCGCGGGGAGGGGGCCTGGCTCTTGCGCCCGGATGGCGGAAGCCGCGATCTGCGCGTCGCCATGCCCGCCGATCCCGCCGCCATGAGCGGCATGGCGGGTTGGCAATATTTCCCCGAACCGATGCGCTCGCAACTGCCCGGGCGGTTCCCGGCTTTCGTCACGGTTTCGTCGCTGCGCTGCTGCGGGCAGGAGTACCGGCTCGCCGCCGCCGGACATTGCCATTTCCTGCTCTATGGCAGGCTGAACCCCTGGGACCATGCGCCGGGCGTGCTGCTCCATGCCGAGGCCGGAGGTTACGCCCGCATGCTCGACGGCGCGCCTTATCGTCCCGCCGGGCCATCGACCGGGCTTCTATGTGCGCYCGACGAAGCGAGCTGGCATCTGATCAGCGGCATTCTGGCGTAACCTCGTGAAACGCCCGGCACAGGCGCCGGATGCGAAGGCGGGCGGCGTCTGGCCGTAGGCCCGGCGACGGCTCCGGGTCGTCCGGCCCGCGCGTGCGCCGCATTTTGCCTCTCGCAGCAGCGATTGGCCGTCCAATCCTTGGGCAGATGCTGATTCGCCTATCAATGCAGCAATTCGCATTGACGGCCGAAATTTCCGTGCTCATCATAAGGAACCTGGTTCCGATTTATGGAACTCTATGCGAGTTCAATCCCACCGCATGAGCGCACTGACGAACGCGATCGAGATCCTGCGCTGCTTCTCCATGGAGCGGCCAAATCTGTCGTTCGCCGATGTCATGGCCTTGACCGGCAAGCCCAAGAGCTCGACCTCGCGGCTGCTGCGCTCGCTGCGCGATTGCGGGCTGCTGGAGCAGGATCCCCACACCCGGCGCTATCGTCCCGGCCTGCTGACTTTCGAGCTCGGTCGGCTCTATCGCGCCCATGACGATCTGATCGGCATGGCCGAGTGCGAACTGCGCCAGGTCTGCGCCCGCACCGGCCATACCGGCTACATCGCGGTGCTCGACGGCATCGAGCAGATCGTGCTGCGCGTCGTGCCCGGCAGCAACCGCCTGCAGGTGGTCAATCCGCCTGGCCAGCGTGCGCCTGCCATGGCGACATCGAATGGCCGGGCCATGCTGGCGCGCCTTCCGGACGCCGAGATTCGCGCCCGCGTTCCGCCGCGCTTTCCGGCGTTGCCCGGCAATGCGCCCCGAAGCTTCGCCGAACTGATGGCGCGCATCGCCGAGATCAGGCGGACGGGCGATTCCGAGACGGTCGAGGAATCGCTCCAGGGTGTCGGTTCGCAGGGTTTTGCGCTCGCCGGCGCCGAGACCGCCGAACTGGTCGGCATCGCGATCTCCTACTCCGTGCAGGCGACGACGATCGAGGAACGTCAGCGCGTCCGGCAGGAGCTGCGCGCGATGGCTGAAAGGCTGGGCCGCATGACGGGCGATCCCCTGCTCGGTTCCCCACAGGCGCTGCTGACGGGAACAGCGCCATGAGCGCCGCGCGCCAGGCTCCCAACGCCATGGCGCTGTTCATCGCGCCGAGCGCACTGCTCTTTGCCCTGTTCTTCTTCCTGCCGATCGGCCTGATGGCGCTAATGAGCGTGCTGACCGGCAATCCGGTTGTGGCTCCCAACGTCGCCTTCACGATGCGCCACTACGAGCGCATCCTCGATGATTCCTACCATTTCGAGGTGATCTGGACGACGATCCGGATCGGTCTCTGGACCACGGCCGCAGCCCTGCTGATCGGCTATCCGCTGGCCCACTGGATGGCCCGTGTCAGAGGCCGTGGCGCCCATGCCCTGCTGCTGATGGCGGTGCTGGCGCCGATGCTGACGGGCATCGTAGTGCGCACCTTCGCCTGGATGGCGCTGTTGTCCGACAAGGGCGTCATCAACCAGACGCTGGCCGGGCTCGGCCTGACGACGCAGCCGATCCATCTGATGGACAACGAAACCGGCATCATTATCGGGCTCGTCCATATCTACGTGCCGTTCATGGTGCTGACGCTGACCGGCGTGATTGGCCGCATCGACGAGCGGCTGGAACAGGCGGCGGAAAATCTCGGCGCGAGCCCCATCAGGGCGTTCATCGAGGTAACGCTGCCGCTGAGCCTGCCCGGCATTCTCGCCGGCTCGCTGCTCGTCTTCGCGCTGGCGATCAGCGCCTATGTCACCCCGATCCTGATGGGCGGCTTTCAGATCATGACGCTGCCGATCCTGATCTACCAGCAGATTTCGGCGAACTTCAACATCGGCTTCGCAGCGGCGCTCGGCATGATCCTGCTGGCGATCTCGCTTGTCCTCGTCATCGCCTACAACCGCATGCTCGGCCTCGTCTCCGGCCAGCGCGACCTGCAGTGAGGCGGCGATGAGCACCCTCGTCAGACCCAGGCGCAACCCCGGCCGCACGTTCTATCTCGCGGCCAACATCGCGGTGCTGTGTTTCCTGCTCGCACCGATCGCGATCATCTTCGTCTTCGCGCTGAACCCGACGCCCTTCATCCAGTTTCCGCCGGTCGGGGTCTCGCTGCGCTGGTTCGAGAAGTTCTTCGCGTCGCGCGACTTCATGCATGCGCTGGCCCTGAGCCTCGAAGTCGCGGCGATCACCACGGTCTGCGCCACGCTGCTGGGAGCCTCGGCTGCGCTCGCCATCGCGCGCGGCAATCTGCCGGGTGCGCGCGTCATCACCGCGACCATGCTCTCGCCGCTGATGCTGCCGGCGATCCTGACCGGGCTTGCGCTGTTCCAGTCCTATGTCCTGCTCGATGTCGGCCGCCCGCTCTGGGGGTTGGTCGCCGGCCACACGCTGGTGACGATCCCCTATGTCGTGCGCACCACGCTGGCCGTCTTGCATAATTTCGACATGCGGCTCGAGGAGGCAGCTCGCAATCTCGGCGCGAGCCCGGTGCGGACCTTCTTCGAGGTGACGCTGCCTCTGGTGAAGCCCGGCGTGCTGGCCGGCGCGATCTTCGCCTTCATCGTCTCCTTCGACCAGTTCCCGGTCTCGCTTTTCCTGGTCAGCCCCGGCAACGAGACCTTGCCGATCACGCTGTTCAATTATCTGAAATACGACCTCGACGGCACCATCGGCGCGGCCTCCGTGGTCTCGATCCTGCTCGCCTTTCTGGTCGTGCTCGGGCTCGACCGCACCGTCGGCCTGCGCTCCTACGTGAAGCTCTGACACCTCAAACCAACAGGGGATTTGGACATGACAAAGCCTGCGGATACCCCTTCATCGGCGCTGACCCGCCGCCATCTCCTCGCCGCCGGCGCCACGCTCGGCGCGGGCGTGATCGCCTCGCCCCATGTCGCCCGCTCGCAGGAAGCGACGTTGCGCATCACCGGCTGGGGCGGAAAATGGGGGCAGATCATGTCCTCCGAGGTCGGGCCGGCCTTCGAGAAGGAGTTCAAGTGCAAACTCCAGATCGACACCGCCTTTCCCTTCCTGCCGAAACTGCAGGCGAGTTCGCGCTCGGCCCCGATCTATGACGTGCTCCACACCAATTCGAACGAGCAATGGGCCGCCGTCGAAATGGGCATCGTCGAACCCAAGCTCGATACGAAGCTCGTGCCCAATCTGGCGGATGTCTATCCCTACGCCATCAGCGAGAAGATCGTCGGCGTCTCCATCTTCACCAGCGCCATCGGCCTGGGGATGCGCACCGACAAGGGCTATTCCGGCGTCACCTCATGGAAGGAACTCTGGGAGTCCAAATACAACGGCATGCGCGGCGGCTATGTCATCCCGGTCAACAGCCTCGGCCAAGCCTTCCTGATGATGTGCGGCACGCTCTACGGCAAGGGCGAAACCGATCTCGACGCCGCCTATGCGGCGCTGGAAAAGCTGAAGCCGATCAAGCTCGTCGATTTCACCGGCTCGATGGAGAAGCTGTTTCTGTCGGGCGAGATCGGCCTCGGCGTGATCCATGATTCCGGGATCTACCGTTACGACGACGACAAGCAGCCGATCGATTTCGTCACGCCCAGCGAAGGCGTGCTTTCGCTCGAGCAGGTGCTGACGATCACGCCCGGCAGCAAGGTCAAGGAACTGGCCAACGCCTATGTCAACTACATGCTGAGCGCGCCCGTGCAGAAGAAGCTCGCCGAGGCGGTCTGGTATTCGCCGGCCAACAGAACCGTGAAGCTCGACGCCAAATATGACGCCAAGCTGCTGACCACGCCCGAAAAGGTCGCCAAGCTCATCCAGGTCGACTGGAAATGGTACAATGCCCGCAAGGACCAGATCGACGCGCGCGTGAACCGGATCTTCAGGGCGTGAGCGCGGCCATCGGGATCGACCGCGTCAGCAAGGTCTATGATGGCGGCGTCCGCGCCGTCGACGACGTGACGATGGAGATCCGGCAGGGGGAGTTCTTCTCCCTGCTCGGCCCCTCCGGCTGCGGCAAGACCACGACCCTGCGCATGATCGCCGGTTTCGAGACGCCCAGCGAGGGAGCCATCCGGGTCGGCGGCGGCGACGTCACCCATGTCCCCGCGCACAAGCGCGACATGGGCATGGTCTTCCAGAACTATGCGCTGTTCCCGCACCGCACGGTGGCGGAGAACGTCGCTTTCGGCCTGCGCATGCGCGGCCAGGGCAAGGCGGCGATCGCCGACAAGGTCAGGGCGGCGCTCGCCATGGTCGAGCTGACCGGGCTGGAGGAGCGTCGCCCGGGTCAGCTTTCGGGTGGCCAGCAGCAGCGCGTCGCGCTGGCCCGCGCCATCGTCATCGAGCCGCGCGTGCTGCTCTGCGACGAGCCGCTCGGCGCGCTCGACAAGAAGCTGCGCCAGCAGATGCAGTTCGAGCTGAAGCAGCTCCAGAAGACGCTCGGCGTCACCCTGGTCTTCGTGACCCACGATCAGGAGGAGGCGCTGGCAATGTCGGACCGCATCGCCGTGATGAATGGCGGCAAGGTCGAGCAGATCGGCACGCCCGTCGAGATCTACGACCGGCCGGCGACCTGCTTCGTCGCCGACTTCATCGGCGACACCAACCTGTTTTCCGGCGAGCGCAGCGCGCTGGCGGGCGGACCTGTACTCGTTCTCGGCGACGGCCTTGCGATCGAACTGCCGAAGCCGCGGCCCGCCGGATCGGGAGGCTCGCTCTCGGTCGCGCTGCGGCCCGAGAAGATCCGGCTAGGCGCGTCCGGCGATATCGACCGGCCTTGCGCGCTGGGCAGCGTCGAGAGCACCAATTTCCTCGGCGGCTCCGTGCTCTACCGCGTCGAACTCGCGGGCGGGCGCCGCATTCTGGCGCAGCAACCCAACAGCGGCGCCGCCCGGCTGTTTTCGCCCGGCGACGCCGTGGCGCTCGGCTGGGACGCCTCCGACCTCGTCATCCTGAAGGACTGAGACAGACATGGCGCAGCAACGCATGGGCGTGGTCGTGATCGGCCAGAGTCCGAGACCCTCGGTCGAAGCCGAGATCGCGGCCGTCCTCTCGCCGGGCATGGAGATCGAGCTGCGCGGCGCGCTCGACGGTATGACGCGCGCCGAGATCGACACGATTCCGCCGATCGACGGCTATGATGCCCTGTTCACGCTCCTGCCGAACGGCGACGCCGTGGTGATCAGCAAGAAGGAGGTCGAGAAACGCGCCGACGCGCAACTCGCCCGCTTCCGAGAGGAGGGGCTCGGCGTCGTGATGCTCGCCTGCACCGGCAAGTTCCCCAATCTCGCGCCGGAGGGGCTGGTCATCATGCCGTCAGTCGTACTGCACAATATGGTCGAAGCCGTGCTGCCAAAGGGGAGGCTCGGCGTGCTCTCGCCGCTGGCCGAACAGACCGCGCTGATCGGCAGGAAATGGGCGCGCGAGGGCGTCGAGGTCGTCGGCGTCACGCTTCAGCCGGGCTCCGACGAGACGGCGGTCGATGCCGCCGCCTCCGCGATGGCGGCCCAAAAACCCGATCTCGTGGTGATGGACTGCATGGGTTACACCGCCGCCAACAAGGCGCGGCTTCGCCAGGGCTATGATGGGCCGGTGATCCTGGCGATCGCGGCGGCCGCCCGCGTGGTCGAGGAGCTGGTCTCGTGAGCGCGCCCGTTCTGAGGGAGATCACCGCCGAGGAGATCGAGGCGCTGGCGGTCGGAGCCTGGATCCTGGGGACAGGCGGCGGCGGCAGTCCCTATCTCGGCCTTCTCAACCTGCGCCGGCTCTACGCCGAGGGCCATCGCGTCAACCTGATGTCGCCGCTCGACCTTGACGACGACGACCATGTCGCGGTCGTCTCCAATATGGGCGCGCCGCTGGTCGGTCAGGAGCGCCTCGCCGACAGCCGCAATATCGCGCGCGCCGTGCGGATGCAGGAGGAGATCAGCGGGTTCACCTTCCGCGCCGTGATGTCGGTCGAGATCGGCGGCGGCAACGGCATGCAGGCGCTGATGGCGGCCACCCATCTCGGCATCCCCGTGGTCGACGCCGACTGCATGGGCCGCGCCTTTCCCGAGGCGCAGATGACCTCGGTCGCGATCGGCGACCTCAAGCCCTACCCCTGCACGCTCTACGATCCGCGTGGCATCGAGGCGGTCGTGATGAAAGTGCCGAGCTGGAAATGGATGGAGCGGGCCAGCCGCAAGATCTGCGTCGAGATGGGCTCCATAGCCTCGACCTGCAAGGCGCCGCGCACCGGCCGGGAGGTCAGGGACTGGGGCATCCATTTCACCACCACGGCCGCGATCCGGATCGGGCGCGTCGTGCAGGAGGCCAACCGCCGCCATGAGGATCCGATTGCCGCGCTGCTCGACAGCGAGGGCGGCAAGAAGCTCTTCACCGGCAAGATCGTCGATGTCGACCGGCGCACCACCGAGGGGTTTTTGCGCGGCAGCGCGACCGTGGACGGCAGCGACGGCGATCGGGGCGACCGGCTCGAACTCTCCTTTCAGAACGAATGGGTCGTCGCCTGGCGCAATGGCGAGGCGGTCGCGATGTCGCCGGACCTGATCTGCGTGCTCGACAGCGTCTCCGGCCATGCCGTCGGCACCGAGACCGTGCGCTACGGCCAGCGCGTCACCATCGTCGCCCTGCCTGCGCCCGCCGTGCTGACGAGCGAGCGCGGCCTGACCTTCGTGGGCCCGCGCGCCTTCGGATACGACCTCGAATTCCGGTCGCTGTTTGCGCCCGCGCCGGCAGGAGCCTGATCCCATGAGACGCATCGGCATCGATGTCGGCGGCACCAATACGGACGCCGTCCTGCTCGACGACGAGACGGTCGTCCATTCCGTCAAGCGGCCGACCACGGCCGACGTCACCTCGGGCATTCTCGATGCGCTGAAGGCGCTGCGGACCAATCCCGCCGCCGCCGTCCCGGTCGATGCCGTCGTGATCGGCACCACGCATTTCATCAACGCCGTCGTCCAGCGCCGGCATCTGATCAAGGTCGCGGCGATCCGCATCGGCATGCCCGCCAGCGCCTCGCTGCCGCCCTTCTGCGACTGGCCGACCGACCTCGCCGGGATCGTCAGCGGCGAGGTCTTCATGCTCGAAGGCGGCCATGATTATGACGGGCGGCCCTTCATGCCGCTCGACCTCGCCGGCTTGCAGAAGGCGGCGCGCAGGATCAGGGACAAGGGCCTGCGCTCCGTCGCCGTCTGCTCCAGCTTTTCCCCGCTCGATCCGAGCTGCGAGGTCACGGCCCGCGAGATCCTGGCCGAAATCTGTCCGGAGGCTGCGGTCACGCTCTCGCATGATCTCGGCCGCATCGGCCTGCTCGAACGCGAGAACGCCGCCTTGCTCAACGCCGGCCTGCATGATCTCGCCGTGACCACGGTCGCAGCCTTCCGCAAGGCGATCGCCGACAGCGGCATCGACGCGCCCCTGTTCCTGACCCAGAACGACGGCACGGTGATGCAGGCCGAGATCGCCATGGCCTTTCCGGTGATGAGCTTCGCCTCGGGCGCGACCAATTCGATGCGCGGCGCGGCCCATCTCTCGGGCCTCGACGACGCCATGGTCGTCGATGTCGGCGGCACCACCAGCGACATCGGCCAGCTCCGCCACGGCTTTCCGCGCGAAGCCAATGCCGTCGTCGAGGTCGGCGGCGTGCGCACGCTCTTCCGTATGCCCGACCTGCTCTCGATCGGGCTTGGCGGCGGCAGCCATGTCGAGGGCGACCCGGTCAGGGTCGGTCCGCTCAGCGTCGGCTACCGCCTGACCACCGACGCACTGGTCTTCGGCGGGGACCGCATCACGGCAACCGACATCGCGGTGGCCGCGGGGCTGGTCGATGTCGGCGATCGCACCCGCGTCGCGCATCTGCCTAGGGCGCTGATCGAGGCCGGCCTCGCCGACGCCAGGCGGCTGCTCGACGAGAATATCGACAAGATGAAGACGGAAGCCGGCGAAGTCCCGCTGCTCGCGGTCGGCGGCGGCGCGTTCCTGGTGCCCGACCGACTGCCCGGCGTCTCGGAGATCGTGCGCGTACCGCATGGCGACTGCGCCAATGCGGTCGGCGCCGCCATCGCGCAGGTCAGCGGCGAGGCGGATCAGGTCTTCCGCGATCTGTCGCGCGAGGATGCCATCGCGGCCGCGCGCGGCATCGCCATGGACCGCGCCGTGCAGGCCGGGGCGCAGCGCGACAGCCTCAAGACCGTCGATGTCGAGGACATGCCGATCGCCTATCTGCCGGGCAATGCGCTGCGCGTGCGGGTCCGCGTCGCCGGGGCCATTGCCGAACCGGATGCGCGTGAGGCAGCCTGCGCGCGTTCCTTCCCAGTTCCGACCGAGAGCCGCCTGCCATGAAAATCTCCGACATCCCCTTCGGCACCGTCGACTGGTCGCAGGTCGAGCCCACGCGTCATGCAGGCGAGGAGGGCGAGGCGACCTGGCGCACGCGCTTCTTCGGGCCTCAGGACAACCAGATCCGCGTCCGCATCGTCGATTACTCGCCGGGCTATGTCGCCGACCACTGGTGCAGCAAGGGCCATGTCATCTTCTGCCTCGAAGGCGAACTGGAGACGACGCTGGAGGATGGCCGCGTCTCAAGATTGACGCCGGGCATGAGCTATCAGGTCGCCGACGGGGCGGAAGCCCATCGCTCGCGCACGACCAGGGGCGCCAAGCTCTTCATCGTGGACTGAGGGGCGGGCTGCTGAAACCCCCTCGTCTTTTTCCTCGGAACCATTGCGTCATCCTGGACAAGCCGCGAAGCGGCGCAGCTCCGGGATCGATCGTAAGGCATTGACGGCGCTCTATGATGGATCCCGGGTCGAGCTTCGCTCGCCCAGGATGACGGCAGTGGTTCCAAGCCAAATCAGCAAGCTTTAGAACCGCGCGCCGACCTTCACCGTTGCGCTGTGGCTGCGGGTCGTCGCGCTGAAGGCGCCGGAATAGGTCAGTTTGATCTCCAGCCCGTCCTTGGGGAAGATCGACAGTCCCGATCCGACCGTGCCGACGACGCGTTCGCGCTGGTGCTTGACGGTGATGTCGTCGGCAAGGATTTCGCTCTCGCGCAACGCCACCTTGGACTGGCCCGAGGTCGTGTTGTAGCGCAGACCTCCCTCGACATAGGGCCGCAGCAGGATGCCGTCGCCAGCGACGATGTCGCGGCCCAGGCGCAGCGACGGATGAATGTCGAACAGCATGCTGTGGGAATATCGCATCGCGATGTCCCAGGCGCCGGCATGGCGCTCGCGGTAGCCGGGATCGTGGATCGAGATCGCGTCGAAATCGATCATCGGCGTGAGGTTGAACATGCCGAATTCGAACAGCCGCGCCAGCCGCAGCCTTGCGGCGCCCGATACGACCCTGCGCTCGGAATCCGCCTCGCGCAGGCCCTGTGGCAGCACGAGCTTGCGGGTATCGTCGGACCAGCCATAGGAGCCGGAGACGCCGAGCGCCGCAAGCCACGGTCCGCTCGTATATTTCAGCGTGCCGCCCGCATGCAGGCGATGGCCGACGCTGCGTGTGTCGATGCTCTGGCTGATGCTGGCGTCGTAGCCGATGCCGAAGCCGATGCGCCAGTTCGCGTCGACTGCGATCTGCCGGCCGATCACAAAGCCTGCATCGCGTGTCGTCTCGCGCTGCTCGAAATTGCGCAGATAGGTGCCGGTGGCCGAGGCCCAGGCGCATTCGCCTTCGCGGATCGCGGCGAAATTGCCCTGCGTGACGCCGCAGCTCAGCATGGCCCCGAGATGGCTGGCCGAGGCCTTGGCGGGCAGGTCCGTGGACCTGGCCTGGCTGTTCAGCTGCAGTGGGCGCAAGGCATTGCCGAGAACGGTCGGGTCGTTGGTGTTGGCGGCCGCCAGCAAGGTGATGTTGATCTCGGCATCGGCGGTGGAGACAGGCTTGCCGGACGCCCATTGGCTCGCCAGCCTGTCGGCCCGCTGCACGGCGCCCGCGAGTTTTGGATCGATCGGCGCGCTGGCGAAGCTCACGGCGACGGTTTGCAGCGCGATGCCGGTCATGCCGGCCGTTGTCGTCCCGATTGCGCCGACGGTATAGGCGGTCACGAGCGAGTTCCTGACGTTGGTCAGGTCGCTCCGGAAGGGCTTCGCCGAGTTCAGCAGGACATAGTTTTGACCCGAACCAGCGGGCAGCGTGCCGAACCTCGTCAGATATGGCCGCAGCGTGCCGGAAAAATCAGTGACGCTGCCGACATCGGCGACCTTGCGCCCGGCCAGGAAGTCGACCGGCGCGAAATGCGTGCCGCCTGCTGACAGGGCATAGCTCGTCATGCCGCTGACGCCGCCGCGCAGCTCGCCGCCGATCGTCAGCGAACTTGCTACTTGGAGCGACGGCTGCGGCCCGACGATCGGCCCGGTGACCGAGCCGCCCGGCAGGATGGTGATCGCGCCGCTGGTCGCAAACCAGATCGCGGCGCGCGTCTCGTCGAGCTGGTTCGAGGCCGCCCCCCGGATCGCCCCGGCGATGTCGAGGCGGGTGTCGCCACGCGTATTCTCGATGTCGACGGCATAGGCGGCGTTGAGGTTGCGGGCGAGGTCGAGCGTCGCGCCCGCCATGACCTGGACATTGACGGTCTCGAGTGCGCTGCGTTTTGCGTCAGGCGTGATCGCCGGGTTGCCGTTGCGGATCTTGAGCGCAGAGGATCCGACACTGAGCGTCGTAATGATCGTGTCCGGGGTCGTGTTCGATCCGCCGGTGGCACGGCCGATCGTGACGCCGATCGCATCTTTGACGTCGCTGTCGCCGAGCACCAGGATGCCGTGAGCGTTGCTGCCGGCCGTGGCGATGGAGCCGGTCTTGGTGATCGTGACCGCACCGGCGGTCAGCGCTGACTCTTGCGTCGGGATGGTCCCCGAGCTGTCCGTATAGCCTTGGTTGGTGGCGACGATCATCGCGCCGAAATTGCCGGAATGGGCGAAGATGCCGTTGGCGTAGTTGCCGGTGGTCGCGATGCGGCCCGAGGAGGTGATTGCGATCGCGCCTGCGGCGGCGTCGGAGTGTTCGAACAGATTGGCAGCGTTCGACCGCGTGATGCCTGGCACCGGTATGTCGCTGTCGAGGATCGCGAGGCCGCCGCCGCCGCCGACCGACTGGGCGAAGATGCCGTGCGCGCCGATGCCGCTCGTCGTGATGTTGAGCCCGGTCGCGCCGCCGCTGTTGGTGGTGGCGAGGTCGGAGATGACGATCGCCCCGCCGGCGCCGCTGCGATGGAGCAGCAACTCGACCGGCGATGATGAGCCTGCCGCGAAGCTGATATCGGCGCCGCCGAGCAGGCCGCCGCCGCCGCCGGCCGATTGCGCGAGCAGCCCGTAGGCATGGTTGCCCGAGGTCGTGATCGAACCCTGCTTCTGGATGGTGACGAGACCGCCATGGCCTTCGATCGAGCCGGATCTGTTTCCGACCGAGAATGAGTGGGGAATATCGACCTTGTCGACGAACGGAATGTCGATCGCGCTTCCAGACAGGGCGACGGCGCCGCCGCCGCCGCCGACCGACTGCGCGACGATGCCGTGGCCCATCGCCCCGTGCGTCACGATCTTCGCCGTGCCGCCGACCGTGACCTTGCCGCCATAGCCACCACTGCCGCCGTCACCGCCGATCGAGACCAGTGTCTGGCTCTTCACTTCGGCCGTGCCCGAGAAATGCCCGGTGCCGCCGCCGCCGCCGACCGACTGGGCGAGGATGCCGTAGGAGTTCAGGCCATACGTCTCGATGGCGCCGTTGCGGGTCACGCTCACATCGCCGCCGCTGCCGCCAATGCCGGACTTGCCGCCGAGGGTGACGGTCAGGCTGGCCTTGCCGAGCGCAGGCACGGAATGCGTCGCGTCGGTCGCCAGGCCGCCATCGCCGCCGCCGCCGCCAAGCGATTGCGCGAAGATGCCGTGGGAATTCGCGCCGCCGGTAACGATGCCGATGCCGGTCGCGGCGCCCGCTGCATCGCTGACAGCGACGCTGCCGCCGTCATTGCCCCAGCCGCCGGAGCCGCCGATGGTGGCCGAGCCGGTATAGGTCGAGACCAGCGAGATCGAATCCGTGTTGGCAGCGCCGCCGCGTCCACCGCCACCGCCGACCGATTGCGCGAAGACGCCATGGGAGTGGCTGCCGAGCGTCACGATCGTCGTCGCGGGGTCGAGCGTTACGGTGACGGTGCCGCCCTTGGCGCCGACCCCGCCATTCCCGCCGACATCGGCGGTGAGCGACACTGCGGTGCCTTGAATGCCGGTTCGCGGCTTGTCTGCGGGCTTGTCGGCTGGCGCGTCCCCGGCCGGCGCTTCGTCCGCGGGTCCCGCCGGCGCGCCGTTTTCGGCCGAGGCCGCCTCGCCGGATGTCGAACCGGCGGGGTCGGTCGATGTTCCGTCCGCCGGCTTCGCAGCTCCTCCGGAGAGCAGCTTTCCGAGCATCGAACCCTTCAGCGAGGCCAGCACGTCCTTGCCGCTGGTCGGGACGATCGTGGTTACGGCGAGCGAATTGGCATGACCGCCGGCGCCGCCGCCGCCGCCGACCGACTGGACGAGGATGCCATCGGACATCGCGCCTTCCGTCCGGATACTCGCGCTGGCATTCGAGGTGTAGGTCGCAAGACCGCCGACGCCGCCATCGCCGCCTTTGCCGCCGATCGAGACGCGGGCGCTCAGCGCCGTGCCGCCGGGGTTCGTGCCTTCGCTGTCGGCGCTCTTGCTGATCGCGGCGCTGACCGAGACCGTCGTCACGCCGCCGCCCGTGCCGCCGCCGCCGCCGATCGACTGCACGACGACGCCATGAGCGAGATCGCCGCCCGTGAAGATCGAGCCGGACTGCGTCACGGCCGCGACGCCGCCGAAGCCTCCGCTACCACCTGTGCCGCCCAGATCGACGCCGAGATTCACGCTCTTGCCGCCGGCATCGCCTTTGCCGGTGGCGATGGAGACGGAATAGTCGTGGACCGAGCCGCCGTTGCCGCCGCCGCCGCCGACCGATTGCGCGATCAGGCCATAGGACTGGTGGCCGAAGGTGACGATCGAACCGGTATGCGTCACGGAGATCGAGCTGCCATGGCCGCCGTTGCCGGCCTGTCCGCCGATATCGACGCTGCCATTGATGGAGTTCTTGCCCAGGCTGGCCTCGACGCTGAGCACCGAGCCGCCATTGCCGCCGCCGCCGCCGATGGATTGAGCGACGATGCCGGCCGCCTGGCTCGACAGCGTCGTGATCGTGCCGGCGTTCGTGACGGTGACATTGCCGCCATCGCCGCCGCCGCCGCCCTTGCCGCCGAGGCCGACGCCGGCCGCCAGCGCCCCCGCGGGGCTGGCTGCGCCCGAAACGCTGATCGTGTTGCCGCCGCTGCCACCACCGCCGCCGATCGACTGCGCCACGATGCCATCCGCGCGGCCGGCATAGGTGGTGATCGTCGCGGCGTTGGTGACCGCGACGACATCGCCATAACCCGCGACACTGCCGCTCCCGCCCATCGAGAATGCGATCGAGCCGGCGGGGCTGTCGCCGCCCCCCGCGAACGCGTAGCTCGCGGCCCGGCCGCCATGGCCGCCGCCGCCGCCGACCGACTGGGCCAGGATGCCATAGCCATGCTCGCCCTTGACCGAGAGCACCGCCGGCGGCTTGTCGGCATCGGCGGTATCGGGAGGCATCTGGACGGTGATCATCGCCGCCGTGCCGGTCGTGATCGCGCTGCCCGCATAGGTCGTGACGCTCACGGCGCCGCCGTTGCCGCCCTCGCCGCCGCGGCCGCCGATGGCAACGGATGCCGAGACGCCGACACCTGCCGATTTCGCGCTGGCGTCGCCGGCCGCGCCGCCGCCGCCGCCGATCGACTGCGCCATGATGCCCGCCGAATCCCGGCCGGTCGTGGCGATCGTGCCCGAAAGCTTGATCGTGACCGCGCCGGCATCGCCGCCGCCGCCGCCCGCGCCGCCGATCGCGACGCTGCCCTCCAGGCCGATCGAACTGGCATCGCCGCCGCGTCCGCCACCCCCGCCGATCGACTGGACATGCACGCCCGGAGACAAGTCCCCGGAGGTGACGATCGACCCTGCCGTCTGGGTGAACGCCGCGCCTGCACCGTTGCCGCCATGCCCGCCGGTCGCGCCGACCGCGACGAAGATGCCCTTTTCAGAACCGGCCGCGCCGCCATTGCCGCCGATGCTCGCGACATAGGCGCCGGGCGAGGCCATGCCCGCGGTCAGGATATTGCCGCTGTTCGTCACGCTGGCGCTGCCGCCGGCATTGCCGTCACCGCCGTCGCCGCTGCCGTGACGGCGCAGGAACCCGCCGCCCGAGCCGTCGCCGCCGCCACCGCCCTGGCTGATCGCGACAGCGCCCGGCGACGCCGAACCGCCCGTCGAGATCGAGCCCTGATTGCCGATGGCGACGGTGCCGCCATTGCCGCCGAGTCCGCCGTCATTGCCTGCGGCGAAGCCGCTGCCTCCGCCTGCATCGCCGCCGATGCCGCCCGATGAGAGCGCCTTGATCCCGGTGCCCAGGAACGAGTCGGTGTTGATGGTGCCGGCGCCGTCGTTCGTGATCGTCACGGCGCCGCCATCGCCGCCTCGTCCGCCTCGGCCGCCATGTCCGAACGAACTCGCATGTCCGCCGCTGCCGCCGGCGCCGCCGTTCGATTGCCCGTAGACTCCCGATGCGTCGCTGAACAACAGAGCCCAGCCTATGACTTTGTCCTGATCGGAGGGCGATGGGTCGGCCCTGACCGTGATCAGTGCGCTGTTGGTGAAGGTGATCGAGCCGCCGGTCCCGCCGGGATCGCCGGCTCCACCTGAGCGGGCCGGGTGATGGTGACCGTCCTCGCCCTTGAGACCAAAGCTGCCGAGGTTTACCGCCGGAGCAAAATTCCCCAGCTTGGCGGATGTCGAGATTGTCCCGAGATTGCGATAGTCGATCGACTTGAAGAAGACCGTCTCTGAGTCGCCGCTGGACGCGCCCAGCGTGATCAGCGAACCGCTCGACACCGTGATGTCGGCGTAGTTGGTGCCTGTCAGCGTGAGGTCGCTTTTCTCCTTGGCGAAATAATAGCGGAAGGTGGCCGGACCGCTGTTGACAGGTTTTTCGGCGCGGTTGGTGAGGTCGATGGTTTCCCTGATCAGATCGTCGGCGGCGGCAGGCGCGAGGCCGAGCACTGTCGAGGCTGCCAGAAGCGCAAGATACGAGACCTGTGCGGCACGGCGGCCGGACAGCCGTCTTGACCTCATACTGCGCATGATTGTTCCGCCTGCCCCTGCGGAAACAATGAAGAAACGTGGTTAATGGGCGCTTAATCCCGGTCTTGTCCGCCCGCCGAGCGGGCCGGCGCGCGACTCGGGATTTGCTGGAGTGGCGGCGCGACGGCGGGATATTGCTTGTCTCGGCGGGAAGAATTGGTACACCAATCGCGGCAACGTTTGCGGCAACCAGGCCAGGACGCGCGAGATCACGATGACGACCCGGCCCGATCTTCGCGTTCGCGACTTCATCGTCGACGGTATCGCGTCTGGCGCCTATCTCGCCAATGGCAGGCTGCCGACGGAGCGCGCCTTGTCGGAGCAGCTCGGCGTGCCCCGCTCGGCGGTCCGCGATGCGCTAGCCGTGCTGGAAAGCAGCGGAACCGTCACCCGCATCATCGGCAGCGGCACGTATGTCCGCGAGCCGGAGACGCCGCACGCGACGTCAGGCCAGGTGCTGCCGGCTGCGAGTCCCGCCGAGATTATGGAGGCGCGTCTGCTGCTGGAGCCACAGCTCGCCCAGCTCGCCGCGATCAATGCCGACCAGTCGGATTTCACCCAATTCGACGAATGCATTCGTCAGGGCGATGCCGCTGATGACTTCGAGGGCTTCGAGCACTGGGATGCGGCGCTGCATCAGGCGATCGCGCGGTCGACCCATAATCGGCTGGTGATCGAGCTCTACGCCATGGTCACGCGCGCCCGCGACCTGACCGAATGGGGCGAACTGAAGCGCCGCAGTCTGACGTCCGAGCGACGCGAGCACTATCGCCGCGAGCATCACGAGATCGTCGCGGCGCTGCAGGCCCGCGACGCCGCCAGAGCCGAGACCGCGCTGCTGGCGCATCTCGAGCGCGTGCGCGGCAACCTGCTCGGGCGCTGATCGCTGCATTGGTTGACCAATAGGGCTATTGGTTGACAAATTTGCTGGCGATGATCTAGGTCTGCTCGACCCAACGTCATCGCAGCGATCGAGCCCGGCCAATGCAACTCGTCACTTTCCGCCAGAATGTCGATGCGACGGGCGTCCAGCGTCTCGGCGTGATCGCAGGCGCGTTTGTTGCCGATCTGTCGCGGGTCGGGGGTGCGCCCTCGACCATGGCCGCCTGCTGTGCGCTCGGAGCCGGAGCCGTTGCGGCGCTGACCGAATGGGCCGGGCAGGCGCCGCTGCTGCCCCTGATCGAGGTGACGTTGCTCGCCCCGTTCCCGCGCCCGGCGCGCAACATCTTCTGCGTCGGCAAGAATTATCACGAGCACGCGGCCGAGTTCGCCAGATCCGGCTTCGATTCGACCGCCAAGGAAATCGTGCCGGAAGCGCCGGTAGTCTTCACCAAGCCGCCCTCGGCGGTGATCGGCCTTGGCGATACGATTCCCGGCCATCTCGATACGACGAACTCGGTAGACTACGAGGGCGAACTTGCCGTCGTCATAGGCACGGGCGGTCGCGGCATCGCCCATGACCGGGCGCTAGACCACGTCTTCGGCTACACCATCGTCAACGACGTCACCTCGCGGCTGCTCCAGCAGAAGCACCGGCAATGGGTGCTCGGCAAAGGCATCGACGGCTTCTGCCCGATGGGCCCCGCCGTGCTGACGGCCGATCAGGTTCCCGATCCGCGCACGCTGAGGCTGCGCACCTGGGTCAATGGCGAACTTCGGCAAGATGCGGTCGTTGCCGACCTGATCTTCGACATCCCGACCTTGATCTCGACGATTTCCGCCTACATCACGCTGGAGCCTGGCGACATCATCGCCACCGGCACGCCGGTCGGCGTCGGCATCGGCTTCACGCCGCCGAAATTCCTGGTCGCGGGCGATGTTGTCCGTATCGAGATCGACGGCATCGGGGTGCTCGAAAACCCGGTCGCCTGAATCAAAACGGCCCGCGAGCGGCCGGTCATGGGAGGATCACGATGCGTCCTGGACGTCTTCTTTGTTTCGCCGCCGTCGCGATGGCGCTCGTTTCAGCGACAGCCTTCGCCCAATCCTATCCGACCAAGCCGGTCCGGGTCGTCGTGCCCTTCGGCGCCGGTGGCCCGGCCGACATTTATGCCCGCTCCGTCGGGCAGCAATTGCAGGACGCGCTCAAGCAGCCCTTCGTCATCGAGAACAAGCCGGGCGCCGGAGCGGTCATCGGCACGGTCGATGCCGTCCGCGCCGCTCCCGACGGCTACACCCTGCTGATGATGTCGAACACGCATACCGCCAACGAGACGCTGGTTCCCGGCAAGGCCTACAACCTGCTGCGCGATCTCGTGCCGGTCGCGCCGATCAACGCGGCCGACCTCGTCATCGTGGTCAATCCGGCAGTCCCGGCCAGGACGCTGCAAGAGTTCATCGCGCTGGCCAAGAGCAAGCCGCACGATCTGAACTATGCGTCCTCCGGCGTCGGCACGCCCTATCATCTCGCCGGCGAAAGCTTCAAGGCGCTGGCGGGCGTCGATATCGTCCATGTGCCCCATCGCGGCAGTGGCGAGGCCCGGACGAGCGTCATCGGCGGCCATGTCCAGATGATGATCGATTCTGTCACGACGATGGCCACGAGCATCGCCGCCGGCCAGGTCCGCGCGCTGGCGACGACGGGCAGCACGCGTTCCGCCCTGCTGCCGGACGTGCCGACCGTCGCCGAAGCCGGGCTCAAGGACTACGAGGCCACGATCTGGCTCGGCTTCATGGCGCCTGCCGGCACGCCGCAGCCGATCGTCGATCTGCTCAACGCCGAAATCCGCAAGGCGCAGGCCCGTCCGGAGGTCCGTGAAGCCTATGCCAAGCAGGGCACGGTCGCGATGGACATGAGCCCGGCGCAGTTCGGCGACTTCATCAAGGCCGACATCGCCAAATGGGCGAAGGTCATCGAAACGGGCAACATCAAGGTCAATTGACGGGGATGGACGCGGCCACGACCCTGCGCGTCAACGGCCGCGTTCTGACGGTGGAGGCGGGGCCCGACGCGATCCTGCTCGACGTGCTGCGTGGCGAACTCCGGCTCATGGCTACGCGTTTTGGCTGCGGCGAGGGGCTCTGCGGGGCCTGCCGCGTCCTCGTCGACGATCAGCCGCTGCCGGCCTGCGACACGCCGCTCTGGTCGGTGATGGGGCGCGACATCGTTACGGTTGAGGCGCTGGGTACGCAAGACGCGCCGCACCCGCTCCAGACGGCGCTGATCGCCGAACAGGCGATGCAATGCGGCTATTGCATCTCCGGCGTGATGATCAGCGCCGCCGCCCTGCTGGCGCGATCACCCGACCCCGACGAGGCGGAGATCCGCGCCGCGCTCGATCCCAATCTTTGCCGCTGCGGCGCGCATAACCGTATCGTCCGCGCCGTCAGCCGTGCCGCCGTCGCGATGCGCAGGGCGGTGTCGTGAGCGCGGCGGAGGTTCTGCCTGCGGGCCTGCGGGTTACCCCGTCGCTCGACCGCTGGCTCGCCATCTCGCCGCAGGGCCATGTGACGCTGACACCGGGCAAGGTCGAGATCGGGCAGGGCATCCTGACCGTGCTGGCGCAGCTCTGCGCCGACGAACTCGACATCGGCATCGAGCGTGTCCGGCTGGTGCCTGCGAACACCGCTGAAAGCCCCAATGAAGGCGTGACTTCGGGCAGCCTCTCGGTCTCCGATAGCGGCTGCTCGGTGCGCCACGCGGCGGCTCAGGTGAAAGCGCTGTTGCTGGCGGAGGCGGCGCGGCAATTCGGCGTGCCGGTCGAGTCTCTCTCCGTGGAAGACGGTGTTATCGCTGGCCCCGGCAATCTGGCGACAAGCTATTGGGAACTGGCCGAACACATATCGCTCGCGCGGCACGCCGACCCCGCCATTCGCGCCAAGTTGCCAACGGAGCGCTCACTGGCTGGGCGTTCGGTTCAGCGCCTCGACATCCCCGGCAAGGTCTTCGCGACGCGCCCCTTCATCCATGATCTCGTCCTCCCGGGCATGCTGCACGGCCGCGTGCTGCGCCCGGCGCAGCCCGGAGCGAAACTCGCCGGCTTCGACGAAGCCGGGGTCGCAGGCATGCCCGGCGTCGTGGCGCTGGTGCGCGACGGCAGCTTTCTCGGCATCGTCTGCGAAACGGAGCCGCAGGCCGATGCCGCGCTCGCGCGCCTCGCGGCATCCGCGCAATGGCGGGATGGGCTGGAACTGCCCGACGAGAACGACCTGACAGGCTGGCTGAAGCAGCGCCCGGCCGAAGCCTCTTTGGTGGATCTGCGTGGCGAGGGCGATGCCGCTCAGTCGGCGAAGACGATTGCCCGCGCCTATGAAAAGCCCTTCCTCGCCCATGCCTCGATCGCGCCATCCTGTGCCATCGCGACCTGGAACGACGGAAAGCTCGACGTCCTCACGCACAGCCAGGGCGTCTTCAACCTGCAGGCCGATCTCGCGCTCGTCTTCGGTCTCCCGGTCGAGGCGATCACCGTTGGCCATGCCGAGAGCGCCGGCTGCTACGGCCATAACGGCGCCGACGATGTCGCGCTCGATGCCGCGCTGCTGGCGCGCGCAATGCACCGTCGTCCGGTCCGGGTGCGCTGGTCGCGCGCCGACGAACTCGGTTGTTCGCCGATGGGTGCGGCCATGGCGATCGAACTCTCGGCCGATCTCTCGGAGGCAGGCGACGTTCTCGGCTGGCGTCACGAAATCTGGGGCAACGGCCATGTCGGTCGGCCCGGCCGCGCTCCGACGCCGGCGCTTCTGGCGGCGTTCGATCTGGAAAAGCCCTTTCCGCGCTACATCGCGCAGGATCCGCCGCTTGCAGGCGGCGGCGGGGCGCAGCGTAATTCGGTGCCGCTCTATGCCTTCCCGCACTGGCGGATCGCGAAGAACCGCGTCCTCGACATGCCCTTGCGGACCTCCTCGATGCGCTCGCTCGGAGCCTTCGGCAACGTCTTCGCGATCGAATCCTTCCTGGACGAGATCGCGGTCGAACTCGGTGTCGATCCGCTCGACTATCGGTTGCGCCATCTCCAGGACGCGCGCGGCCGCGCAGTGCTGGAGCGCGCCGCCGCGATGGCCGATTGGGGCGGTGCTGACCTTCCCGAGGGACGCGGGCGCGGGCTCGCCATGGCGCGCTACAAGAACACCGGCGCATATTGTGCCGTCGTCGCCGAGATCGACGCCATCGCCGAGCCGCGTGCGACGCAGCTCTGGATCGCGGTCGATGTCGGCGAGGCGATCAATCCCGACGGCGTCGTCAACCAGATCGAGGGCGGCGCGATCCAGGCTGTGAGCTGGACGCTGAAGGAAGCTGTATCTTTCAGCCGTTCCGAGATCGCCAGTACGTCCTGGGAGAGATATCCGATCCTGCGCTTCAGCGAGGTCCCGACTGTGGCGGTCGAGATCATGCCGGGCATGGAATTGCCGCCGCTCGGCGCGGGCGAGGCGGCGCATGGCCCGACCGCCGCCGCGCTGGCGAATGCGGTCTTTGCCGCGCTCGGCGTCAGGGTCCGGCGATTGCCGATCACGCGCGAGCGCATCATTGCGGCCATGGAGTAACCCGGTGTCGACACTCAGCATTCTCAGCGGCGGCGCGGCGCAAGGCCTCGTTTCGGCGCTTGAGGCCGATTTCGGCGCAAAATCAGGGTTCGCGATCGAGGGTGTCTTCGGCGCGGTCGGCGCGATGCGCGCGAAACTCGCAAATGGGCATCCAACCGATGTCGTGATCCTGACCGCCGCGATCGTCGCAGCGCTCGCCAGCGAGGGCGCGGTGCTGGCCGACAGCATCACCGACATCGGCGGCGTCGCCACCGCGATCGCCGTCCGCAGCGACACCATCGCCCCGCGCGTCCTCGACGAGACCTCGCTGCGCGAGGCGTTTCTGGCGTCCGACGCGATCTATGTGCCCGATCTCGAACAGTCGACCGCCGGCATCCATATCGCGGGCGTGCTCGCCAAGCTCGGCATCGGCAAGGCGACGCGCGCGCGCATGCGGATGTTTCCCAACGGCGCGACCGCCATGGCGGCGCTCGCGGCGGCTCCGGAAAAGCGGCCGATCGGCTGCACCCAGGTCACCGAGATCCTGGCGACGCCCGGCATCATGCTGGTGATGGCGCTGCCGCCCGGCTTCGACCTGACGACAATCTATACGGCCGCGATCGTCGCGGGCTCGCAGCAGCGCGCAGCCGCGCAGATGCTGCTCGACCTGATGACCAGCGGGCGCAACGAGACGCTGCGCAGGCACTGCGGCTTCGTCTGAAGCCGTTCTGGAGCCTGCTGATTTTAAACGTAACCACACCGTCATTCCGGGCAAGCGGAGCGCAGACCCGGAATCCATCGTAAGGCACGACAGCGCTCTAGGATGGATTCCGGATCGGCGCCGCTACGCGGCTTGTTCGGAATGACGGCGTGGGCTCGGCAAAAGGCAGCCAGCGTTAGAAAGTGGCAGCCAGCGCCGGCAGCTCGGCGAGCGAGGCGATCGTCCAGTCGGCGTCGTGGCCGAGCTGTTCTGGCTGCATCCTCAAGGCCTTGAACATCGTCTTCGGTTCGATCGCGCCCTGAGCCGTCAGCTCTCCGCGCAGCGCGGCTGGCGAAACGCGTTCGATCCGCGCCACTCTGAAGCCGAAACGCTTTGCCCCCGCCACGTCGAACCCATTCGACGAAACGAAGACGACCTCGTCGCGGGCGACGCCGAGACGCTCCTCGACCAGTTCGTAGCTGCGCGGATCGGGCTTGAACACCTTCTTCGCATCTACGCTGAGCACCGCTTCCAGCCGGCCGTCGAAGCCGCTGTTGCGCACCAGCGCCTCCAGCATCCCCGGGCTGCCGTTCGACAGGATCGCGAGGCGATAACCTCCAAGCGCATCAAGGCAGGCGGCCGAGTCCGGATAGGGCTGGAGATTGTTATAGGCTTCGGCCAGTTGGGCGATCAGGGCCGGTGAGGCCTCCAGACCCAACGTCTTCAGGGCGTAGGACAGTGAATCCCGCGTCACCGTCCAGAAATCATCATAGGCCCCCATCAGCGAGCGTAGCCAGGTGTATTCGAGCTGCTTCATCCGCCAGGTCTGCGTGATGTAGTCGCCATGGCCGGGAAAGGCGGCGTCGGTGACGCCGGCGACCGACTGCACGTCGTAGAGCGTGCCATAAGCGTCGAAGACGAAGGCTTTGATGGTCATGGGCAGGCTGCTCCGCAGGATAGGGCGGCGACCTTAGCCAATGCGCGTCGCGATGCCGATATCGCCTTCGCGCACAACGCCGCGAGCAGACCGGGCGTTGACCTTCCCGGGAGCGGACCCGATAGTCCCCGCCCTTTGCCGTTCGCGCTTGAGTCCATGCCTCGTCCGACACCGTCCTCCGCGCTCGACCGCCTGCGCGTGCTCGATCTCTCCCGCGTCCGGGCCGGGCCGACCTGCGCCCGCATCTTCGCCGATTTCGGCGCGGACGTGATCAAGATCGAGAGCCCGCCGGGCTTCGATCCCAACGAGAACATGAGCGGGCCGCGCCACGGCTACGACATGCAGAACCTGCACAGGAACAAGCGCTCGCTGACGCTCAACCTGAAGACGGCGGACGGCAAGGCGATCCTTCACAAGCTGATCGCGGGCGCCGACCTGATGATCGAGAACTTCCGGCCTGACGTGAAGGACCGGCTCGGGCTCGATTTCGAGACGCTGCACGCGCTCAATCCCCGCCTGATCCTCGTTTCGATCTCCGGCTTTGGCCAAAGCGGCCCCTATCGCACGCGGGCCGGTTTCGACCAGATCGCGCAGGGGATGGGCGGGATGATGTCGGTGACAGGCCTTGCCGGGCAGGGGCCGGTGCGCGCCGGCATCGCGGTGGCCGACTCCGCCGCCGGGCTTTACGGGGCCATCGGCGCGCTGGTGGCGCTGCAGGAGCGCGCGGTCTCCGGCAAGGGCCAATGGGTCCAGACCTCGCTGCTCGAAGCCCAGATCGCGATGATGGACTTCCAGGCGGCGCGTTTTCTCGTCGAGGGCTCCGTGCCGCCCCAAGCCGGCAACGACCACCCTTATTCGACGCCGATGGGCGTCTACGCCACCAGGGACGGCCATATCAACATCGGTGTCGGTGCGGAAGGGCACTGGCGTTCCTTCTGCGACGCGGTCGGCCGGCCGGACTGGGCCGCGAACCCGCTCTACGACGACATGGCCAAGCGCTTCGCCAGACGTCCCGAACTGCGTGTCCTGATCGAGGACATCCTGACCCGTCAGGACAGCGCCCACTGGCTTGAGGCCTTCGAGGCTGCAGGCGTTCCCGCTGGGCCGATCTATGCCGTCGACGCGATGTTCGACGATCCGCAGGTCCGCCATCTCGGCATCGCCACGCCGGTGACGCATCCCTCGCTCGGCGACATCCGCGTCGTCGGCGAGCCCGTGCTGCTGTCGCGGACGCCGGCCTCCGTCGCGACGCCGACGCCTGATGCCGGCGACCATAATGACGAAATCCTGGCCGAACTCGGCTACGACCCCGCCGCGATCGCGGCGCTGAGGGCTGGCGGCGTGATCTGAAGGAGCCTTTGGCATGGATGACGAGATTCTCTACGCCGTCGAGAACGGCATCGGCACGGTGACGCTCAACCGACCGCAGGCCCGCAACGCCCTGACCTTCGCGATGTATGACCGGCTCGCCGAGATCTGTGGCGATCTCGCAGGCCACGGCGACCCGAAGGTGCTGGTGATGACTGGCGCCGGCGAGAAGGCCTTCGCGGCGGGCACCGACATCTCGCAGTTCCGCGCCTTCGCCAGGCCGCAGGATGCGCTTGACTATGAGGAGCGCATCGACAGGGTCATCACGGCGATCGAGACCTGCCCCATCCCCACCATCGCAGCGATTTCCGGCGCGGTGACGGGCGGCGGCGCCAGCATCGCCTGCGCCTGCGACATGCGCATCGCGACCGCCAATGCCCGCTTCGGCTTTCCCGTGGCGCGCACGCTCGGCAACTGCCTGTCGATGAGCAATTATGCCCGGCTGGCGACCCTGCTCGGCCCGGCCCGCGTCAAGGATATCGTCTTCACCGCGCGGCTGGTGGAGGCCGAGGAAGGCCAGCGCGTCGGGCTCTACAACGAGATCGTCGCCGACCACGCCGCGCTGATGGCTCGCGCACGGGAACTGGCGACGACGATCTCGGGCCACGCGCCGCTCACCATGCGCGCAACCAAGGAAGCGCTGCTGCGGCTCGCCAAGGCGCGTCCGGCGGTCAGCGGCGACGACCTCGTGGTGCAATGCTACATGAGCGCCGATTTCCGCGAGGGCATGGACGCCTTTCTGGGCAAGCGCGCCCCGAACTGGCAGGGAAAGTAGTGATTTGCCCGGCTTGCACGGAGACACTGCGTCATTCCGGACAAGCCGCGAAGCGGCGCCGATCCGGAATCCATCGTAAGGCACAGTGCCCTACGATGGATTCCGGGTCTCCGCTTCGCTGCGCCCGGAATGACGGAAGGTTTTGCGGTCTGGTTGGTACAGACTTGTCCGGGAACTAGCCGCTCTCCGCGCCGGACCACGTCACCATGATGCGCGCCACGACCGCGATCGCGCGGAGATAATCCTCGACATCGACCCATTCGTCGACCCCGCCATTCTGCGAGAGATCACCGCAGAGCGGCCCGAGCCCGATCGTCGGGATGCCCTTCTGGACGATCGGGTTGCGGATGTCGCTGCCGGTGTGCATCGGATTGACGACGGGCGGGCTGCCGGTCACCGCCGCGATGGCCTCCGCTGCGGTCGCGAAAAGCGGATGGTCGGGCGGAGTCTGCGCGCCGGTGACGCCGGAATCCCAGATGATCTGCGGCGGATGCGAACTGAGCCACGGATCGGCGGCGCAGGCTTGCGCCACTGTCTCGGCGATTTCCCTGGTCACGTCCGACAGCCGCTCGGGCGGCGCGAAGGACAGGGCGAAACCCATCTCGCAACGCTCCGGCACGCGGGCGAGGCGGTGGCGTTCGCCGGCAGCGAGGAAAGACGGCATCAGATTGGTCGAGCGCCCGACGGCAGCCTGCAGGGTCGCGTTGCGCGTCCTGACCGCACGCGCCATGTCCATCTCCCGCAAGGCGGCGGCGACCAGCATCATCTTGTCGACCGGGTTCTCGGCCAGATGCGCGAAGGCGGTCTGCAGCGGCTCGGTCGTTGGCGGCTGGCGACCTTCGATCACGATCCGAAACTCGACTTGCCCTGAGCAGAACGCCTTGATCTCGCCCATTCCGGCGCCGGATTCGGCGGGGTGCAGATAGATCGCGGCGTCGGCTGCAAGCCCGCCATGCAGCAGGGCCGAGACGCCGCGCGCATGGCGCTTGCTTGGCGTGCTGGCGATGACGATGTCGCCGCGAGGCCTGAGCCCGCTCGTCGCCACGATGCGCAGCGCCTCGACCATGATCGCGACACCCGCGAGATCGTCGGCGACGCCCCAGCCATGGATGCGCCCCCGGTCGATCTCGCCGGCAAAAGCGTCGTGCCGCCAGCGCTCGATCTCCGCCACCGGCTCGCCATCGGGATGGGCGAACAGCATCAGGCTGCGGCCGCCGCCACTGCCCGCGAGCCGCGCCACCACCGAAGCCCGCTCGCCAGCGTCGATCGCGTCCGGGCCGGCGAACTCCTCGACCATCGGCACGTCACCGGGGCGATAGGCTGTGGTTTCGACCGTGCAGCCGGCTTCGCGTGCTGCCTGCGCGACCAGCGACTGCACGGCCTCTTCGCCGTCGCGCGTGGCGCGGATCAGGCTTTGCAGAAAGGCGACGGCGGCTTCGCGGCCTGCCATTGCAGCGGTGTGGATCAGATCGTCGGTTGTTGTCATGGGCTTTGTCCGGATTCAGATCATGATGCGGGCCCGCCGCCGGCGCAGCAGCCGCATCAGGCTGAAAGTTGTGTAGTCGACCGGGTCTTCGCCGAGTCCGGCATCGCGGCCGGATACGACGAGATGCACGCGGCCAGGCCCCGCCTGCGCGATGACCTCGAAGCGCGCCTGTGTCAGCGAGGGGTCGGCGATCAGCTCGGCTTGCGTCGCGTCGAGACCAAGCCCGGCCAGAGCGACGCCGACCGCGACGTTGATATGGCGCGGGAACAGCGCCACGGTCTCGCGTACGGTTGCCATGAGGAAGGTCGCCGGATCGGCGAGGCCGTCCAGCGCGATCATCTCTTCGGCGGCCGTGTCGCGCCAGCGCAGCGGCGGATAGGCGGCGCGGAAGGTCACCGCCGACAAGCCGTCCTCGCGCGCGGCGGCGAGCATGTCGATCGACGCCATCGCGCCTGCTGGAATTTCGAGCCGGCCCGGCCCGCGCCGCGCGGCCTCCAGCATCCGCGCCTCGACATTCCGGTCGGCGAAGGCCGCAAGTGAGAGCGGCAGCAGGTCGCTGCCGGCTGCGAGAATGGCCGCGCCATTGTCGGCCAAGGCCTGCGCGCCGGCGCATTCGACCGTCACGTCGGGCCGCTGCGCCAGGAAATCGTCGAGCCGATCGAAGACACGTTCGCGTCCGACCAGCGCTTCTGCCTCCGCGCGCCTCCCCGGGCTGACCAGCACGCCGGCCAGCTCCGGCGCATCCTGCGTCTCCGGAAGCCGCCTTGCCAGTCTTTGCCCGATCCGGCCGAAGCCGATGATGCCAAAGCGGACCTTGCCGTCAGCGGTCATCGCGCGCCAACGCCTTGGCATCCGGCAGCAACTTCGCATCCGGCAGCACCTTGGCGTCGGGCGCGCGCATGGCATAGGCCTTGGCGTAATGCGCCTCGATCCGGCGCTGGATCACATCCCAGACCGTCGTCATCGCGAGATAGATGATGGCGATGCAGACGAAGACCTCGAGCACCTCGAACCGCTGCTGCATCAGGACCTGTCCCCGCCGCAACAGTTCCTCCATCGAGATCACCGAGGCGATCGAGGTGGTCTTGAGCAGGCCGTTCACCGAATTGCCGAGCGCCGGCACGATGACGCGCATGGCCTGGGGCATGGTGACGAGGACGAAGGCCTTCCAGCGGTTGAGCCCCAGCGCCATCGCCGCATCGCGCTGTCCGCGCGAGACCGACTCGATGCCGGCGCGCAGGATCTCGGAGAGATAGGCCGCCTCGTTCAGCACGAGGCCGAGCAGCGCCGATTCCAGCACGTTCAGCCTGAGCAGGCCGAGCTGCGGCAGGCCGGTATAGATGATGATGAGCTGGACCAGCAGCGGCGTGCCGCGAAACAGCCAGACATGGAACCAGGCGATGCCGCCGAGCACGCGGTTGCCCGACATCTTGAACAGCACGAGGATGAAGGCGACGATCATGCCGAGCACCAGCGTCGCCAGCGTCAGCCCCAGCGTCGTCGCCGCGCCCCCGAGCAGATAGGGGTTGGTGAAGTAGCTCCAGAAGCCCGGCCAGCTCCAGACCTGCATGGAAACATGCCTCTCTCAGTGCGCGAGGCACGACATTTGATAACGCATCGGCATCGAGCAGAACGCTTGGCGCGTCGTGGTCGGGCTTGACCCGACCATCTCGGAAACCAGCTAGCTGGTCAGAGAGATTCTCGGGTCAAGCCCGAGAATGACGTTGGAAACGGGCCGTCTCAAGCCGGGCCGGGGCCTTTGATGGAGAACTCCTTCTCCTCCATCTTGAGCACGCCGAACTTGTCGAACAGCTCGTCATAGTAGCCCGATTTGCGCAGACCGTTCAGGCTGCCGACCACGGCTTCGGCGACGCTCTTG
>NZ_JBFUCS010000018.1:0-116126 GCF_056405115.1 Allobosea sp. P2_A10
GCTCTCGCTCACCCCGAAATGCCGGGCCGCAGCCCGACGCGAATGCCCTGCTTCGACAAAACCCACGACGCGCGCACGCAAATCATCCGAATAGCTGCGACCCATGATCCACCTCCAGAAACGGTGAATCACAAAGCAGCCCTCAAGGGAATCCCACGATTCCAGTTTTCAGTCCGACGCTCTAGCCTTTCGGATCGACGCATCCGTCCATGGCGAGGTCGATCTCGGTCGCGGTCACGGCCGCAAGCTCGGCGATGAACACGATCCTCGACCGGGGCAGTCCGGCCGGCGGCATTCCCGCCGGAGCCAATGTCGCCCTGCCGCTGGCGAGCTGGAACAGGAACTGACGTCCCGGCTGCTCCACGGTTTCAAACAGCCCCTTGGCGCGGGCGATCCTCGGTGCGAGCTGGTTCACGGCTCGCTGCAGGCGCGGCAGCGAGACCGGCTGTTCGGAGGTCCAGCTATGGCTCTCGAACCGGTCGATGGCGGGGCGTCGGCCGCCGACCGGGCGCGGCGTGGCCGGGCGATCCGGGCTTTCGGGAAAGACCAGCTCCAGCGGCACCTGACCGAGCGGCGCGTCGATGACGAGCACGCCCGGGCGGATCGTCGCCACGGCGCGCCGCATCGCGTCCCGTAGGGCCTCGTCGACGAGATCGGTCTTGCTCAGCGCCACGATGTCGGCGGCGCGCAACTGTGCGCGGATCAGGACATCGTCCAGCGTGGAAGTCGAAGCCGTCGCGTCGACCACGCACAGAACGGTCTCCAGCGGAGCCTCCCGCCAGATCACCGGGTCCATCAGGTTGCGGACGATGTCCACGGGATCGGCGACGCCGCTCGTCTCGATCAGGATCGCCTCCGGTCGCGGGTCGCGCCGCAGGAGGGTGGCGAGCGTCCGCAGCAGGTCGCCTTCCAGCGAGCAGCAGATACAGCCATTGGACAGGCTGACGATGCCGTCGCTGGCGCCCGCGATCAATTCGGCATCGATGTCGATCGCGCCGAAATCATTGACGACAGCGGCGATCCGCCGGCCCCCGGCATGGGCCAGGATGTGGTTCACCACCGTCGTCTTGCCCGCTCCCAGAAAGCCGGCCACGAGCAGGATCGGGACGGGCATGCCGGTCAGGCGACCGGCCGGCGCACGGGCTGGCCGGGGCGCGCCGCGACGTCCATGACGCCGTCGCTGATCACCGCCTGACCGCCGACCACGAGATGTCTCACGCCCTGCGCCGGGCGGTTCATCGCGGTGAATTCGGCGCGGTCGGCCAGCGTCTCGAAGTCGAACACGACCACGTCGGCATCGGCGCCCGGCCGCAGCCGCCCCTTGTCGCGCATCGCCGGGGTGCTCGCCGCCAGGATCTCCGCCGGGATCAGCGTGCATTTGGCGATGCCCTCGATCAGCGGGACTGCCTGCCGCTCACGCACCCAGCGGCTGATGAAGCGGGTGAAGGTACCAGCCGAGCGTGGATGCGAGGTCGCCTCGATCGGCAGCGGCCAGGCGTCGCCGGTATAGGACGAGCCGTCCGGCATCGACCAGGGCATCGCGTCGGACGCGATCGCGCCGCCCGGATAGAGCACGGAGAGATCGAGCATATCGGCATGGCGCGGGTTGTTGTCGGTGTCGAGCACATGCCAGAGCACGAGCTGCGAGGGATCCTGCACCTGGGCTGCGAGCAGGTCCTCGCGGTCGCGGAAGCGCCGCCCGGTCGCGACGATCTGGACCTGGTCATAGGTCGCGTCGTTGCGGCTCTCGAATTCCGGGTCGCTGAAGAACGCCGCCGACACCACCGTGGAGCCCGTGCCATAGGGATAGGCCTCGACCGTGATCGGCAGGCCCTGCGCCTGCGCCTTGCGGATCAGCTTCTCGCAGCGCTCGACATCCGTCTTGCTGGAGCTGTTGAAGTGGCAGATGTGCATGTGCGCGCCGGTCGCGCCGGCATAGCCGATCAGGCGGACATAGGCCTCCGCCGCGCTCTTGGGATCGCGGTTGGCCATATAGGCGATGTGGGTGAAGGTCGGCACGCCGCGTTCGGCGGCGAGCTGGCAGATCGCGGTCAGCTCCTGCACGCCGGCGCCGGGCGCATAGGCATTGAGGATGCCGATACCGATGCCGCCCTCGTCCAGACCCTGCGCGATGCGGGCGATGATGCCGGCCTGCTCCTCGCTGCTGGAGACATTGTCCATCCAGCGCGGATCGCGCATGGCGCGGCCGAACGCCTCCAGCGACGATTCCTCGTTGATGCCGACCATCGCGCCGATCCGCGCGAAGGCCCAGTTGGTGGCCGCCCCGTAGTTCAGGATGCGGCCCTGCTCGGCCTGACGCCGGTACCAGGAGGCGACCGGCATCACGCCCGCCTCCAGATCGAGCGTGGTGGTGACGCCGTCGAACGCCTGCATGCGGTCGGCGGGGATCGACTGGCCGTGGGCGTGCAGGTCGATGAAGCCCGGGGCTACCACGAGCCCGGTCGCGTCGATGACGCGCTCGCCATCACCCAGATCCGTCCCGACCGCGACGATCCTGCCATCCTGTATGACGACATCGCCGATGGCATCCATCCCGCTTTCGGGATCGACCACCCGGCCGCCTTTGATCACCAACCCGCCCATATCGCCACTCCGCATGCCGGGCCCGCGCCCGGCCAGCCCAAAACCGGTTCAACCGGCAGTAGAGTCGGATTCCCCGATGGCCGCAATCGATCCGCGCGAGGTTCAGCCCTGCCGTATACGGTGGTCGATCGATCACGCCACCGCAGGTCCGGGCGCGCCTGCCCGCTCGCGCAAGATCTCGCTTTGCGCGGTCGCGATCTCGATCAGCACGCGGACGGTGTCGCGGTCCTTGATCTTGTCGCTTTCGGTAAGCTGCTCATAAGGCAGAAGCGAGGGATGCAGCTGCCGGTCGTCATTGCGGACCTGGCCGTAGCGCCAGCCATGGTCGATGCGCGAGGCCATCCAGTGGCGATGCTCGACCATCGCCAGCGTCTCCAGTTCGTCCGCCGAAATCTGGCGCGGCGGGATGCCGGGAGCCGCCTCGACAAGCTCCAGACCGATGGCGGCGAACAGGATCGGCGCATGTTCGGCCGCCGAGCGGTTGGCTTCGCGCAGGTTCTCCGACAGTTCGTCCCATGACTTCAACGCGGCGGGCGTGCTGACGCCGCCCGCCTGAGCGGCCGCGAGATAGCGCTCGTGCAGGGCGATGGCCCTCTCGTCGCCCTTGCGGCTCAGCGCCCGCTCGATGCTGTCGGCCCGGATCAGCCCGCCGAAGGCGACCATGCGCGACAGATCTCGCGCCTGGCCCTGCGTTCTCTGCAGGGTCTCGAGCACATGGTCCTCGCGGCCCTGCCGCACGAGCAACGGAACGTTGCCGGTTCCGGCCGGGTTCATCGGCCGGCGCAGGGCAAGCGAGGTCGCGATCGCATCGGCATCCTCGCACATCACCACGACCAGATGCGGGCTGCCGCAGCGCGCGACCCATTCGCTCAAGGCGTCCGCCCGGGGCAGGCGGGCGGTTTCGGCCTCGAGAAGCTCGAAGCGGACGACGAGGTCGAGCTCGGGCCGGGCCGCGCGCCAGGCCTCGAACAGCTTCAGTTCCGGCGCGGTCAGGACGAGCGACAGGATCGGCCGCTCGGAAGGATGATCCTGCGTCGCGACGATCAGCTCGGACAAGACCTGCTCGAAGCGGCCGGCGAGCCCTGCGACCATGACATGGCTCGGCGCGTTGCGGTCACGCTTGGTGAAGATCGGAGCGAAACGGGCGAGTTCGAGGCGAACGCCTTCGCGATCCGGGCAGAGCCGGTGATAGCGCAGGCGTTGATGGCGGGCGATGCCGTCGAGCGCCTCGTCGAGTTCGATCGCCAGATCCTCGCGATCGATCATCACCGCGAGCACCAGCGGCGGCTGGCCGTCGGGGCGGTTCTCGACCGAGGCCAGGGCCAGCATGGCGATGTTCAGATTGTCGAGATCGTCGGGACCGGTGACGAAGACGGCGGCCGCCGTCCTGAGATTCAGTTGTTTCAACGCGCCGGCCTGCCGCAGATCGGACTCGATTGCCGTCAAGCCGAAACTTTCCAGCATCTCGCGACGCAAATCCGTGACCTTGGGCGCGACGACCACGATCTGGCGTCCGCGCTGCGCCAGCGTCAGCAATGCGGCCTCTGTCAGCTTGGTGTCGCCGAAGACGACGATGTGTTCCTGCGCGCGCGGCAGCAACGCCAGCCGCAAGGGCCGCGTGACGGCGCCGACCAGCACATGGAACGAGGCCAATACGGCGACGAGCGGCACCATCAGTCGGGCGATCTGGAGCTGCCAGGTGATCTCGCCGTCGAATTTCTTTGGGAAGTTCAGCGTGACGAGCTGCAGGGTGCTGAACAGGTTGTTGGCATGCCCCGACCAGTTGGCGGCCGGCTCCTCGATCGACCAGCCCCAGAAGCCGAGCCCCAGTGCGATCGCGCCGGCGACGAGCTGCATCTCGCCGCGATGACGCGTCACCCGCGACGCCATCTGCGCCGAGAGCTTCGAAAGCGCGATCAAGGCCGGCATGCCATCCCCCAAACCATGCAGCGATTTGATCGGTTTCGGGTCGCTTGGCAACGGGCGGGTCCTCGCCGAACGCCACGGCCATGCGAGGTGCTTGAACTCGCCTGTCGCGGTATGGCAGGATCAGCCTACGTCGATCGACGCCGGATCCGATAAAAGCCGCTCCGAGACCGGTCCTTGGCAAGCATCTTCATCAGTTATCGCAGGGCCGACAGCGCCGGGCTCGCCGGGCGGCTCTATGATCGTCTGGAGCGGCAGTTCCGCCGCCAGGACCTGTTCATCGACATCGACAGTATCCAGGCCGGCAGCGACTTCACGCAGACGCTCGACCGGACGCTGGCGCTTTCCCGGGTCGTGCTCGTCCTGATCGGCCCCAACTGGCTCGACATCCGCGACGCCGAAGGCAACCGCAGGCTCGAGGATCCCGGCGATTTCGTTCGCCTCGAGATCGAGGCCTCGCTGGCGCGCGATGTCGTCGTCGTGCCGGTGCTGCTGGAGGACGCCGTGATGCCGGCGGCCTCGGCGCTGCCCGAGAGCCTGCGTCCGCTCGCCCGCCGCCAGGCCGTCGAATTGCGCACGCGCCGCTTCGGCCCCGATTGCGACGATCTGGTGCGGACGCTGAAAACCCTGCTGAAGCCGGCAAAGTCGCGCAGCCTGGTCTTGCCGGTCGCCGCAGCGCTGCTTCTGGCGGCGTCGGGCATCGGCTTTGCCGCCTATCGATCGCTTGGCCCCTTCGCGAGGGACGAGGGTCTGCACGAGCGCACGGACGCTGCCGCGCCAACGCCTGCCAATGCGGTGCGCGGCGATCTCGCGGCGACGGGCCTGCCGGTTCAGGTATCGCCCACCGCTCAGACGCTCGCCTCGCTCGAACAGCGCCGCGTCGATGATGCGCAGGTGGTCGAGGCGGCGCGCAAGGCTGCCGAGGCGCAGGCGCAGGAGACGCGGAGGGTTGCTGCCGCGAAGGCGGACGAGGAAGCCAAGGCGAAAGCGAAGGCTGAGGAGGAGCGGGCGCGCGTCGCGAGCGTGGTGGCGCCGAAACCGGCCGCCGTCGCACGGACGCCGGGGCCGGCCGGGACGCCGTTCCAGGAATGCGAGACCTGTCCGCAGATGGTCACGCTCCCGGCCGGGCGTTTCACCATCGGCTCGCCGGCAAGCGAGCGCGGCCGCAACCCCGATGAGGGGCCGCAGCGCGAGGTCTCGATCGCGACGCCCTTCGCCGTCTCGCGCTATCCGGTCTCCTTCGACGATTGGGACGCCTGTCTCGCGGAAGGCGGCTGTAACGCCCACCGTCCGGGCGACTACAACTGGGGGCGCGGCCGGAACCCGGTGATCTTCGTCTCATGGGCCGACGCCAGGGCCTATGCAGCCTGGCTGTCGCAGAAGACCGGGCAGGTCTACCGGCTGTTGAGCGAGGCCGAGTGGGAATACGCCGCGCGCGGCTGCGCCGGGCCGCGCTGTGGCGGGGAGGCGTTCTGGTTTGGCCCGATCACACCCGAGAAGGCGAATTACGACTGGCGCCAGTCCTATGAGGGCAGCCCCAAGGCGCAAGGCGAACGAAAAACCGTCGCGGTCGATTTGGGGCAGCCCAACGGCTTCGGCCTCGTCCAGATGCTCGGTAATGTCAGGCACTGGGTCGAGGATTGCTGGGCTGCGAGCTATGACGGCATGCCCGGCGACGGCTCGCCACGGCTTGGCGGCGATTGCTCGCGTCGCGTGACGCGCGGCGGCTCCTGGTCCGACGAGCCCAGGGCACTGCGCGCGGCGGCGCGGAGCTGGGAGATTTCGGACGCGCGCGGCCGCAGCGCACAGATCGGCATCAGGGTGGCCCGAGTGATCGCACCGTAGTGGCTGCAATCGCAGGGATTGCAGACCCCGTTGCCGTGCGCAGGACCGAAAGGCTACTGCTGCGTCCGCCGGGGCCGGCCGACCGGGACTTCATCATCGCGCTGTTCTCTCGGGCAGAGCTCGTCGCGCATCGCCCCGATCCGACGCCGGATCCGCCGGAGGCGAGCATCGCGCGGCTCCTCCGCGACATCACGCATTGGCAGACGCATGGCTTCGGCCGCTGGGCGATCGAAGCCGATGTCGGCATCATTGGTTTTGGCGGCGTGACGGTCACGAAGGATTTTGATGGCCTCAACCTGTCCTATCATCTTCAGCCGGAGAACTGGGGACGGGGCTTTGCGGGAGAACTGGTGCATGAGGCGCTCGCCTTCGCATTCGGGGCACTGAAGGCGGAGAAGGTGATCGGCCTCGTCCGCCCCGCCAATCCAGCCTCCCGCCGCGTGCTGGAACGGGCCGGCTTCAGCGTCGAGCGGGAGGTCGATCTTGATGGCGCGCCGACCATCCTGCTGGCGCTCGACAGGCGTGGTTTCTCGGCGGCCGGCGGCGGCGACGCCTGACGGTCACCGCTTGCGGCCGGGGCTGTTCAGGCTATTCTTCGACGCCTCTTCCGTTTCGACAGAGATGACCATGGCACGTTTGCAGCGCCTCGGGGTCTGGCTCGCCAGCCTTGCCGCCATCGTCCTGACGCTGACGACTGTCGCCGAGGCGCAGACGCGGCGCGCCTTTCTCGTCGGGATGGAGCGTTATGCCGACGGCAACATCCAGCGTCTGAGCCGCTCGATCAGCGATGCGCGCGACCTCGCCTCCGATCTCGAACAGGTCGGCTTCGACAAGAAGAACATCAAGGTCGTCTCCGACCTGCAGAGCAAGAAGGACTTCCAGAAGGAATTCGACGCCTTTCTGAAGACCGTCCAGGAGGGCGATGTCGTCCTGTTCTTCTATTCCGGCCACGGTTTCGGCGTCGAGCTCGACCGCAAGAACTACATCCTCTTCGGCGACCTGCGCAGCCCGGTCGCCTTCACGCGCGCGCAACTGCCCGACGAGGAGCGCCGCAATGCCGATGTGGTGCGGCTGCGCGTGTCCGGCTTCATGGAAACCTACCAGAGCGACGAAATCCCCAAGAGCGGGATGTCCGAGCAGGAGATCCAGGCCCAGATCGCCGCCCGCAAGCCGCGCACCGCCATCGTGATCCTCGACGCCTGCCGCTCGCTGCTGGTCGGCGATCCGTCTGCCAACGCCCAGCGGCTGCGGCGGGGGCCTGAATCGGGCTCGCGGCTGATCTCCGGCGTCGAGCCGCCGCCCGGTTTCGTCGTGCTCTATTCGGCCTCGTTCGGCGAGACGGCGGTGGAGAGCTTCGGGGCCTGGGACAAGCGTCGCAATTCGCTGTTCACAGAGGTTCTGCGGACCGAATTGCCGCGTCCGGGTCAGAACCTGTCGCAGCTTGCCGCCCGCACCCGCCTGATGGTGCGCACCATCGCCGACAGCCAGGGCGCGCAGCAGGAGCCCGACGTCGCCCAGAACCTCAAGGGCGTCGACGATTTCTATTTCGTCGAGCCGATCGGGGCCGATCGCTTCGCCTTTCGCCAGACCGCCTGCGAGGGCGCGCGCGCCGACTGGGACCAGATCGCAAGGCAGCGCCGTCGCGATTTCTTCGAGCGCCACCGGCGCAGGTTCGATGGCTGCCAGACCGCCGAACTCGCGCGCCGCGCCCTGGTCAATCTGAGCGACACGGCCGTCGATACGCTGCCGATGCCCGTGGCTGCGAGCGACCGGCGCATCGACGAATGCGACCGGCTCGCGGCGGCCGAGCACGACCGCGCCCGTCCGCCGGAGGTGCCCGGCGTGCCTCTCGACCGCGTCGAGGCTGAGGAGGCGATCGCCGCCTGCACGAAATCGGTCGAGGCCAATCCGCGCATCATCCGTTTTCTGTTCAATCTCGGCCGGGCCCATTACAAGCGCGGGTCCGAGCCGACGCTCGACGAGGCCGAGCGGCTCGTGAATTTCCGCCGGGCGCGGCTCGCTTTGGAGGACGCCCAGAAGCGCGGCTACCTCGCCGCGCTGAACAATCTCGCGATCCTCTACGATTCAGGCGACGGCGTGGACGTCGACGAGAAGCGCGCCGACGACCTCTGGAAGAGCGCGGCCCAGCAGGGCCACCCTCTGGCAATGTACAACCTCGCCCTGCGCTACCAGAGCGGCAAAGGCTCGATCCAGCGCGACCACGGCCAGGCCTATGAATGGTTCGTCAAGGCGGCGGAAAGCGGCTTCGTGCCGGCGATGGTCGAGACCGGCGCGGCGCTGGTTTCGGGGCTGGGCGTGCCCTCGGTCAATCCGCGCCGCGCCGTGGAATGGTTCGAGCGCGCCGCGGCCGCAGGCTCCAACCTCGCCCGCGTCAAGCTCGGCGCGCTCTATGCCAGGGGCAAGCCGGTCTACCGCGGCAATGCGATCAGCCCCGACAGCATCGACCCCGATCCCTCGCTGGCGCTGATCTGGTACGGGCGCGCGGCGGAAGCCGGCGATTCCAGCGCGCAGCACGAACTCGCCGCCATCATGGAAGGCGGCCAGGGCCTGCCCAACCGCCAGCCCGAGATCGGCGAGCGCTACTGGCGGCTGGCGGCCTATGGCGGCGTGCTCGAAGCCGAGGTCGAACTCGCCGAGAAGCTGCGCACCGGCGCCATGCTGGTCAAGCCGGAGAACGGCGCGCAGGAGGCGATCGAACTGCTGCGGCGGGCGATGAGCCTCGGCGCCACGCGCGCCGCGCTCGAACTGGCGCGGATCTATCGCAAGGGCGATTTCGACCAGCCGCGCGACCCCGTCCAGGCGATGCGCCTCGCCTATCACGCCATCCGGCTCGCAACCGAAGCGGACCCGACGACGACGGACGGCAACCCCTTCTATGAGATCGCCGCCGGCCATCTCCTGGCCGAAATGGCGAAGAACGGCGAGGCGAACGACCCTGCCACGGGGCGGCCTCTCCTCAGCAAGGACGAGAGCGACCGGCTCGAGACTTTTTATGGGCAGGTCGAGGCCGGCAGCGGGCAGGTCAAGGTTCGCCGGCTGATCGTGCCGATCGACTGCGTCGGCTATACCCGATCGTATTACGTCTGGGTCTGGGACTGGGCGCGCAAGGAATCGCCGACCGAGCCGCAGATGCGCCGGATCGAACGCGAAACCAATTGCTACAATAATCTGGCGCTGCGCGAGACGCTGGTCGCGAGCTTCCAGCTCTCGAAGAAGAACAAGATCCCCTTCGCCGATCTGATCGAGCAGCAGATCAAGACGGCGAAAGCTTCGGCGGACGCAGAGGCGACCAGGAAAAGACGCTGACGCGCCGCGTCAACGCTACGTCCGCGCTTGACGTTGAGTGCGCTTTACGACAGCGTTCGAGTCTTGGCCGGCGCTGGCGAGGTTGCCTGCCGTATGGCCTTCCTGCTCCTCGAGGAGATGGGCATGGCGACGAAATCCTGGCGAAACACGCTTCTGGTTGCCTGCTCCGCGCTCGCTGTGAGCTGGGTGCTGCAACCGCTCCCCGCCAGCGCGCAAAGGCGCGGCGGCTTCTTCGGCGCGGCCGCCATTGGCGGGCTGATCGGCGGCGCGCTCGGTGGGCTGGGCGTGCGGCAGCAACGCCGGGTCGTCGTGCAGCAGGGCCCGCGCCAGAAGGCGCGGCGCGGCGGTGAGCCGCGGGAAAACAGCGTCGTCGCCGACGGCCGGGGCAACAGCGCCCGCAATGAGCGCGTGCTCGCGTCGCTCGCGCCGGCCAGCAGCATCCAGACCAAGGTCCTGAAGACGCTGGCGGCGGCGGTGACGATCGGCGCCGTCGGCTCAACGCTCGACCTCAACCAGGTCGGCAGGACGAGCAGCAAGGAGGCCGAGCGCGACTATTCGGCCAAGATCGCCCGGCTGATCATGACCTTCCAGGAGCGCCAGAAGGCCTCCGAGACCGGCGATATCACCCAGCATGCGATCGAGCGTTCGGTCGAGAAGGCCTTCTCCGCCGCGGCACTCGAGCGTTTCGAGAGCTTCCTCGGCGAGAACTGGACCACCGAGCGGCTCAAGGTGATGATCCTGAACCGGGCGCAATCGGAGATCGGCGCGCTCTTCCTCGGCACCAATCAGGGGCTGGTGAAGATGGACGATCTCGACAAGATCATCCAGGCGGCCGGCCTCAGCGTGCATCGCCGCCTGTTCGAGACCTCCGAGCTGCTCGCCGCCAACCAGAGCGCGTCGCTGTTCGTGCAGCGGCTCTATCAGACCCATGGTGAGCTGGTCGACGGCGAGCTGCGCGAGGGCGCGGCGCAGGTGCTGATGCGCGCCTCCGGTTCGGCGATCGGCAGCATCGAGGGCCTTCTGCGGCGCGACCAAAACTCGTTTGCGCTGCGCTACCGGGCACGGCGGATCATCTCCGACTGCCTGTCGAGCCGGGTCGAGACGATGTCGTCATCCGACAAGGGCATCGCGACGCCCGCCGAAATCGAGAAGCGCATCGTCGAGACGGCGTCCAAGGACTGCATGGCGTGGGTGACGCAGCAGTTCATCGCCGACAAGAGCAACCTGAAGCCACAGGAACCGCTGCCGCTGCGGGCGATCTGGTCGCCCGATGGCCCGCGCGATGATCCGTCGATGTATGGCCGGTCCTCGGGCAACCTCTAGCGGCGCAGATCGATCTTGTCCGATGCGTCATCGCCAGCGGCCCTGACAGTCCGCGTCGCGTTTGCCGGACATCGGAGCCTCGATCCCACCAGCCTGGAAGCGTCGCTGACGGCGGCCTTCGCGCTCGTTGCCGAGGCCGTCGTCCTGACGGCTGCGCGGCCGGTCGCGCCCGGACAGACCGAGACCATCGCCGACGCCTACAAGGCGTTCTGGCCGGGTTCGGGAACGCAGCCGAGGCTCGATCTGCTCGTCGGTTACGCTCCCGGCGCCGATCGTGTCGCCGCGCGGCTGTGGCGCGTCGGTCGGCATGGTAGCATCCATGCGGCCTTTCCCTTCGCCGACAGGACGGAGCCGGGGCGGATCGCCTGGACGGACGGCCCAGACTGCAACGATCCCTCGCTGCGGATCGCGCTCGATGCGCCCGAGGGTCTCGACCGCCCGTTTGAGGCGACCAGCGTTCTCGACGGAGAAGCGAGCCTGCGTGAATCGCCCCCACGCGACGCGCATCTCGAGCAGACTCGCTGGCTGGTGCGCTGGGCCGATATTCTGATCGTCGCATGGAACGGAGAGCTTGCAGCCGGCACTGGCGGCACCGCCGACACCGTGGCATTGGCGCTTCGCAAGGGTATGCCGGTGCTGTGGATCGACGGGGCGACGATCCGGCTGCTGAGCGCTGAGCGACTCTGGCTCGACCAGAGCTTTTCCGAGCTCGTCGACGCACTGGGCGATGCCGGCCGCCGCGACCGCACCGCACCAGAGGCGTCCGCCGATGCGCTTTGCGAGTTGCTCGCTCCTATGCTGGCTCCGCCGGCCGCCAAGCCATCAGACCAGGGACAAGAGCACGGGCACGGGAACAACATCGACGAGGAGACGGCGGCGCGGCGCGACTATGCCAGCGGCAATCGCGTGGCGCCCGCGCCGTGGACCGGCTGGACGGGATTGCCCGGCTTCCTGCTCGATCAGGCGCGGTTTGTGCCGGCGCGGCTGCTCGTCGCCGGCTGGCGCGCGTTTTACGGCCGACTCAAGCCCAAACCCACCGGCGCGCCACAGCCGGACGCGGTCACCGACGAGCAGATCGCCCAGGCCAAGCGGGACGCTCAGGACATTGCCCATCCGATGATCGATGCGGCCTTTCGCGCGGCCGATGCGAAGGCAAGCTTCTACGGCGACCTGCATCGCGCGATGCAGGCGTTTCTGCTGGTCATCGCCGTCCTGGCCGTCGTGGCGGCGACGATTCCCGCGATCTTCGACAAGCTGAAATTCTGGATGGTCTTGGTCGAGCTCATCCTGCTGGGCTTCGCCTTTTGGTCGATGCATCTCGGCTTCTTCGCAACGAGCCATCAGCGCTGGAGCGATATCCGCCGCCTCGCCGAACGCCTGCGGGCGCTGCGCGCGACCTGGCCGCTGGGCTTCGACGTCGGCGACTACAGCGCCCTGCCGGCGGTAAGTTGGACCGAGTGGCAGGCGCGCGCGATCCTGCGCGCGGCGGGTCCGCCGAAATCCGTCGTCGCGCGGGATCGACGGGACGCGGTCGTCACGGCGCTCCGGCTGGATCCGGACGGCATCGTCAGGGGTCAAAGCGGCTACAACGCCTCGACCACGCTGCGCATGCATCGGCTGCAACGCGCGCTTCACCGTATTGAAAACTGGACCTTCTGCGGCTTGATGGGGGCGCTCGCGATCTTCCTGTTGGTCTACTGGTTCTTTTTTGCAGCTGTGCCCGACGATCACAGCGTCCGGGCGATGGTGAAGCATGCCGTCGGAGGCGCCATCCTGATGCTCAGCGCGATCATCCCGACAGTAGCTGCGGCCTGCCTCGCCATCGACGCCAAGCTCGGAATTGAGGAAAACGCCCGCCGGTCTGAAAGCTTGGCCGAGCAATTTAGCGTGATCGACCTGAAGATGGCTGATACGAAAAGCTTTGCGTATGTGGAGGAATTGCTTCGCGACGCTGCGCAATTGCTGACCAAGGACATCGACGGCTGGCGCGACGCAGCCGTCCGGCGTCGCATCGCGATGCTTTGACGACGACAGACGCTGGTGCCGGCGCGCCTCAGGGCAGGTCGATGATTTCGACCCAGTTAGGGTTCCTGCCGAGCGGATAGCGTTTCAATGGCCTTAGCGCGCCGCTTTCCTGATCGACCGCGTAAAGCGTCGCGGAATCCGACTTCTGCCCGGCCGCGATCAGAAAGCGTCCGCGCGGATCGATGCTGAAGCCGCGCGGTTGGCTTTCCGTCGCGAAGTTGCCGGCAGGCGTCAGTTCTCCGGTCGCGCCGTCGACGCGGAACGCGGCGATCGTGTTCGAGCTGCGCTCCGATGCGTAGAGAAAGCGGCCATCCGGCGTGATCCTGATTTCGGCGCTGGACGGCGCACCACCGTTAAAACCGGGCGGCACGACGCTGACGCTGCCGATCCCGGCCAATGTGCCTCGGCCGGCGTCGAAACGGTAGGTGTTCAGCGTGCCGTCGAGCTCGTTGAGCAGATAGAGAAACCGGTCATTGGGATGGAAGACGAAATGGCGCGGGCCGGCGCCCGTCTCCGTCCCGACAAAGGGCGGGTCGTTGGGCGCGATCCGCCCGGTCGTGGCGTCGAAGCCATACTGCAGCAGCATGTCGCTGCCGAGATTGGTGGCGAAGACATACGTGTTGGAGCGGTCGGTCGCGATGGCATGGGCGTTCTTGCCGGTCGGCACGACCGCGACCGGCCGTGCCTGAACGAGGCCGTCGGGGCCGATCGGATTGATCGCGATCCTGTCGCCCGTATAGGAGGCGCTGAGCAGGAAGCGGCCGGTCCGGTCGGTCGAGATATAGGCCATGTTGTCGGGCAGGGGCACGGTCGAGCGCAAGGCGAGCCTGCCGCTGTGCCGGTCGATGGCGAAGGAACTGACGCAGAAGGGCTGCGAGCGCAGCGCGACATGGAGGTGGCGACGGTCGGGCGCGATCGCCATGGGCATCGCGACGCCGCTGACCGGCACGGTCTCGACGGGCCTGAGTTCGCCGGCCTGCACGTCGAGCTCGAGCACGCTGATCTCGCGGCTGTCGGCGTTCGAGATGTAGACCATCGTCTTCGCCACGGCCGGCGTTATGGCGAGCGCGGAGGCTGCCCCGGCCTTCCTCCCTGCAATCATGTCCATCCCTGCATTTATCGCTCGCCGGTTATCCGCGCGGCAGCGTTCCTTGCCTTGCCTATACAGGTTTGGGGAGGCGCGGACGGAACTGGACGGCCCAAAGAGTGTATCGAACGATACAGTCCCCGCAGCATGGCCGGCGTCGAGCCGGGGCCGCTGTTTCCCGGGCTGGCGCGGGGCCGCAGCCGGAGGAAAATTTCCGACGTCGATGCTGCTCTCGGACGGTGGTTTCACCGTCGTCCTGCTTGGCCCCAAAACGCAAAAAGCGCCGGGAAACCCGACGCCTTGCGTGCCTAACCGGCCATGTGATGTCCTGGAGCGGGAGAAGGGATTCGAACCCTCGACCCCAACCTTGGCAAGGTTGTGCTCTACCCCTGAGCTACTCCCGCATCAGGACATAACTGCGCCGTTGCCGACGCGAGGCCGGTCTATTGCCCCAATCCGGGGCTCAGTGCAAGCGCCTTGTTGGAGAAGTTGCGCCGCCTTGCCCAACCTCCTTGCGCGCGGGTGCCCAACGGCCTTGCCCACGGATGATGCGGACCGCCGCAGCATGCCGGCGCTTGCCGCTGCGCCGACGCACCGCTAGGCATCGCGCTTCCGTGTCCGTTTGCAGATCCGCGCCGCCATGACAGCCCCGCTCACGCCCGACGAACTCTGTGCTGATCTGTCGGCCCGGGGTCTGGCCTTCCAGCGCATCGAGCACGAGGCCGTCTTCACCGTCGAGGAGTCGCAGTGGCTGCGCGAGTCGATGCCCGGCCTGCATTCCAAGAACCTGTTCCTGAAGGACAAGAAGGGCCGGCTTTTCCTGGTCTCGGCCCGCCAGAATGCGCGCATCGACCTGAAGCGGCTGCATGAGGTCATCGGCGGCAGCGGCCGGCTCTCGTTCTGCTCGGCGCAGATGCTGATGGACAGGCTCGGCGTCACCCCGGGCTCGGTCACCGCCTTTGCGGTGATCAACGACCGCGCCGGCGCGGTGACGATGGTGCTCGACGCCAACCTGATGACGGGCGAGGACGTGAACTTCCATCCGCTGGTCAACACCGCGACGCTGCGGATCAGGCGCGATGACATGCTGGCCTTTCTGCGCGGCACCGGCCATGAGCCGCTGATCGTCGATTTGCCAGTGCCGCCCGATGGACAGACTGGCTGACCCTCCCCATCTATGGGAGGGTCGCGAGACGCAGCCCGCTCCACTGACTTTTTAAGACGATCCGATTGCGACGAAGGACGACCCATGCTGCTGAATGATGCGCCCGCCGAGCAACCCGGCATGATCAAGGACACCACGACGCAAGCCTTCCGGCAGGATGTCGTGACGGAATCGATGACGCAGCCCGTTCTCGTCGATTTCTGGGCGCCCTGGTGCGGCCCCTGCAAGCAATTGACCCCGATCATCGAGAAGGCGGTCAAGGATGCCAAGGGCAAGGTCAAGCTCGTCAAGATGAACATCGACGAGCATCCGCAGATCCCCGGTCAGCTCGGCATCCAGTCGATTCCCGCCGTGATCGCCTTCAGCAAGGGCCAGCCGATCGACGGCTTCATGGGCGCGCAGCCCGAAAGCCAGGTCAAGGCCTTCATCGAGAAGCTGGTCGGACCGGTCGGCCCCGGCGCGACGGAGGAACTGATCGCGGAGGCGCAGGCCGCGGCCGAGGCCGGGGACGCGGCCGGCGCGAGCGAGCTCTATGCCGGCGTGCTCGAAATGGAGCCCGAGAACCTGGCTGCGATCGCCGGTCTCGCGCGCCTGCATCTCGACATGGGCGATCTCGAAGGCGCGACCGGGATTCTGGCGATGGCGCCGGAGGCGAAGGCGGCCGACCCGGCGGTCGCCGCCGTGCGCGCCGCAATCGAGCTCGCGCAGCAGGCCGCCGATCTCGGCGACACCGCCGAACTCGAAGCCAAGGTCGCAGCCGACCCCAGGGACCATCAGGCTCGCTTCGATCTGGCCGTGGCGCTCAATGCCCGCGACCGGCGCGAGGAGGCGGTCGACCATCTGATCGCCATCATCAAGGCGGACAGGGCCTGGAACGACGACGGCGCGCGCAAGCAGCTGCTGCAGTTCTTCGAAGCCTGGGGGCCGATGGACGAGCACAGCATGGCGGGCCGGCGCAAGCTTTCCACCCTGCTGTTTTCCTGAGAAAGGATCGATCGAAGATGGGCATGAACGCCGTCTACAACGGAGCCGAGGATTGCCCGCTGGTCATCCCCGTCTTCCCGCTGGCCGGCGCGCTGCTCCTGCCGCGCGGGCAGATGCCGCTCAATATCTTCGAACCGCGCTATCTCGCGATGATCGACGACGCGATCCGGACCCATCGCGTCATCGGCATGATCCAGCCCGAGCCCGAGAGCGGCCGCCAGTCAAATGCGCCCGGCCTGCTCCAGGTCGGCTGCCTCGGCCGCATCACGCAGTTCGCCGAGACCGGGGACGACCGCTACGTCCTGACGCTGACGGGCATCGCGCGCTTCCGTCTCGTCGATGAACTCACGGTGACGACCGCCTATCGCCAGGCCAGAGTCAGCTACGACGATTTCGCCGTCGATTTCACGGCCCGCGCCGGCGAGGACGAGGTCGACCGCACCGGGCTGCTCAAGGCGTTGCGCGCCTTCGCCAAGGCCAACGATCTCAAGATCGACTGGAAGGGCGTCAACGAGGCCCCCAACGAGGCGCTGGTCAACGCGCTCTCGATGATGTGCCCGTTCGGTCCGCGTGAGAAGCAGGCCCTGCTCGAAGCGCTCGACCTGAAAAGCCGGGCCGAGGTCCTCGTCGCAATCACCGAGATCGAGCTGGCGCGCGGCGGCGGCGATCCGGAGACGACGCTTCAGTGAGCGGCCCGGCAGTGAGTGCGCCGGTCGTCTATCCGCCACGCCGCGCCGTCACGGCCTGGCTGTTCTTCGACTGGGCGGCGCAGCCCTTCTTCACGCTGATCACGACCTTCGTCTTCGCGCCGTTCTTTGCCGCGGCGCTCGCCTCCGATCCGATCGAAGGGCAGGCGCTCTGGGGCTACGCGACGGGATTCGCGGGGCTGTGCATCGCGCTGCTCTCGCCGCTGCTCGGCGGCATCGCCGACCGCACCGGCCCGCGAAAGCCATGGATCGCGACCTTTGGGGCGCTGCTGGTGGCGGGGTCGGGTGCGTTGTGGTTCGCGGTGCCCGGCTCGCCTCTGGCTGTCCCGATCGCGCTTGCCGGCTTCGTCGTCGCCACCATCGGCGCGGAGTTCGCAACGACCTTCAACAACGCGATGATGACGCGCCTCGTCCCGCCCGAGCGGCTCGGCTGGCTTTCGGGTACCGGCTGGGCGATCGGCTATCTCGGCGGGCTTTTGTCGCTCGGGCTCACACTCGCGCTTCTGGCGGCCGATCCGACCACCGGCAAGACGCTGGCGGGACTGACGCCGATCCTGGGCCTTGATGCCGCCGCGCGCGAGGGCGACCGCTTCTCGGGGCCGCTGACGGCGCTGTGGTTCATCGTTTTCGTCGCGCCGATGTTCTGGTTCACGCCGGATTCGGAGCGGACGGGGATGAGCCTGTCGGAAGCGGCGAAAGGCGGTTTCGGGCGGCTCAAGGCGACGCTTGGCGAACTGCGGAGCCTGCCGTCGCTCGGGCGCTTCCTGCTCGGAAACATGATCTATCAGGATGCGCTGGTGGCGCTTTTCGCCTTCGGAGGCATCTATGCCGCCGGCGTCTTCGGCTGGGAGACGATCGAGCTCGGCATCTTCGGCATCCTGCTCACGGTGACCGGAACATTGGGCGCCTGGCTCGGCGGCAAGCTCGACGACCGCATCGGCGGCAAGCCGGTGGTTCTGGGCGCGATCGCCTGCCTGCTGCTGGCCTGCCTCGGCATTCTCTCGCTCGGGCGCGATACGGTGTTCTTCGTCATCTCCGCTGCGCCGGCGACGCCGGGCGACGGGCTTTTCGCCTCGGCTCCGGAGAAGGTTTATCTCGGGCTCGGCCTGCTGATCGGCCTCGTCGCCGGCCCCTTGCAGGCCTCCTCGCGCAGCCTGATGGCAAGGCTCGCGCCCGAGGGCCGCGTCGGCGAGTTCTTCGGTCTGTTCGCGCTGTCGGGGAAGGTCACATCCTTCATGGGGCCGACGCTGGTTGCGCTGGCGACCACGGTTTTCGCCAGCCAGCGGGCGGGGCTCGCCGTGCTGGTGGCGTTCTTCCTGATCGGCGGCGGGTTGCTCGCCGGGGTGAAGATCGAGCGGGCGTCGACCTAGCCGCTATGGCCATTGTCCATGCCCCGCGCGATGCCGGTCTCGCGCCGGGTGATGCGGTCGACCTCGAGCTCGCCGACCACGACCATCGGCACGGCCCGGCGTGGCGAGCCACAAGACAAGTTCGGCCAGCATCCCCGCATGACGCCGAACCGCATGACGCCGAACCGAAGCTTCGCTGTAGCGAATAGCGGGAACCGGTTTTCGGAAAACGTCATGCGCAAGGGTCGCTCAGGTCAGTGCGCCGCGACCCAGGATCGGCCAGAGCGCCTCGACATGCGCATCGGGGCCGTGCAGCCCGCGCACGCAGACATACCAGTCGTGCAGGTTGACCGTCGGGTCGCAATGGCCCGGCACCAGCAGGATGCGGTCGCCGCGATGGGGCAGGCCGCCGGGATCGCCGGTCAGAACGCCATGTTCGTCGGAGGGCTTCGTATAGACCACGCCCTCGCGCCGGAACGGGACCGGAAGGCCTGAGTCGATCGCGGCTGCTTTGTGGCCGGCATCGACGATGGCGCGGTCGGGCACCGGCTTGCTCATCACGCCCGCCAGCACGAACAGCGCATGCTCGAAGGCGCGGAACGGCGTGCCGTCGGCCTGGCGGTTGCGGGCATAATCGGCGTCCATGAAGATGTAGGAACCGGCCTGGATCTCGTTCCAGATGCCCGAGCCGGTCTCGATCTCATGGGTTCCCGTGCCGCCGCCGCCGACCGTCTGGCAGGCGAGCCCGACCTGCCCCAGCCGCTCCATGGTGTTGCGCGTCAAAAGCCCGGCGCGCTCGATCGCCTCGCGGCGCTCGTCGATCGAGCGCATGTGCTGGGCCGTGCCGTGATAGGCCTGCAGGCCGCCGAAACGCAGCGTGTTGCTGCGCGAGACCGCTTCGGCGATACGGACTGCCGCCTCGCCGGGCGCGACGCCGCAGCGCCGGCCGCCAATGTCGATCTCCACCAGAATATCGAGCACGACGTCATGACGCGCGGCGGCTTCGGAGGCTTCGCGCACGCCGTCGAGATGGTCGACGCAGAGGCTGATCCTGGCGGTCTGCGCGAGGCGGGCGAGCCGATCGAGCTTGGCCGCGCCCGCGACCTCGTTGGAGACGAGTACGTCGTGCACGCCGCCCGCGACCAGGATTTCGGCCTCGGAGACCTTCTGGCAGCACTGCCCGACCGCGCCATGGGCGATCTGGCGCAGCGCGATCTCCGGGCTCTTATGGGTCTTGGCGTGGGGGCGCAGGCGCACGCCATGAGCCTGCGTGAAGGCCGCCATGGCGACGAGATTGCGCTCGAAGGCGTCGAGATCAAGCACGAGGGCCGGCGTATCGATCTCGTTGAAGCTCTGACCAGGTTGGGCCGGCGGGGGCAATGGCATGGGCTGTCGCAATCTCCTGAATCGGTCGCGCGCATGGGACGCCAGCTTCGTGTTCGGAGCAAGACCCGGCTGTCCCAGTAGCGCTGGCGCATATGCCATGATACGCCGCGCCCCATGAAGCTTGGCCGCGTCACCGACGACACTTTCGCGCTTTTCGCCCGCGTCTGGCGCGAGCAGGTCAAGGCCTATCTCCCGCAGATGGCGATGATCATGGGGCTCGTCGTCGTCATCGCGGCGACGACGAGCTTCTATCCGCTGCTGATCAAGGCTGCCTTCGACGCCTTCGCCGACCCGTTGACGGCCGAGGCGACCGGTTTCGTGCGACGGATGGAGCGCCTGACTTCCAAATCGATCGGCATCGAGATCGGCGTGGTCAACGCGGTCGCGATCGTCGTCGTCATCGTCACCGCCATCAAGGGTTTCTCGCTGCTGGCCCAGACGGTGATGACCAACAGCGTCGTCAGCCGGATCGAGGCGGACATGCAGACGCAGCTCTACGCGCATCTGATCGACGCCGACCTGGCCCAGTTGCAGCGCGAGAACCCGGCTTCGCTGACGCAGCGCTTCACCACCGATTTCACCTTCGTCAAGGAGGCGCTGACCCGGCTGATCAACATCGCCGTGCGCGACGTGCTGACCGCGATCGCGCTCGTCGGGGCCATGCTCTGGATCGACTGGCAGATGACGCTGGTCGTGCTGCTGATCGCGCCGATCGTGGCGCGCCCGATCGGTAAGATCGGCAAGAAGCTGCGCCGCATGGCGATGTCGCAGCAGGAGCAGACCGGGCTGATGGCAGGCCTCGTCACCGAAAGCCTGCAGGGCGCGCGCGCCGCCAAGACCGATTCGCTCGAGCCCTATCTCAAAATCCGCGCGGCCGCCGCCTTCGAGACGATCCGCGCTCTCAAGATGAAGGCCGCCAATGCGCGCGGCCGGCTCGACCCGCTGCTCGAGGTCGCAGGCGGCATGGCGGTCGCTGGCGTGCTGGCGGCGATCGGCGTGCGCATCACCTCGGGCGGCTCGACCGTCGGCGATTTCACCGGCTATGTCTCGGCTTTGCTGCTGGCGGCGCAGCCGATGCGTTCGCTCGGCAATCTCAACGCCATCGTCCAGGAGGCCGGCGCCTCGCTGAAGCGCTATTACGCGCTGATCGACGAGAAGCCTCTGGTGACCGAACGTCCCGGCGCGAAGGCCCTTCAAGTCAGCGCCGGTGAAATCGCCTTCCGCAGCCTGCGCTTTCGCTATCGCGACGATGCGCGCGCGCTTGAAGGCATCGATCTCGTGGCGCAGGGCGGCAAGACGACGGCGCTGGTCGGCCGCTCCGGTTCGGGCAAATCGACCCTGCTCGCGCTGGCGCCCCGGCTCTACGATCCGGGCGAAGGCCGCGTCGAGATCGACGGCCAGGACATTCGCGACGTTACGCTGACCAGCCTGCGCGCCCAGATCGGCGTCGTCAGCCAGGATGTCGTACTGTTCGACGACACGGTGCGCGCCAATATCAGCTTCGGCCGGCCCGATGCGACCGAAAGCGAGATCGTCGCGGCGGCAAAGGATGCCGCCGCGCATGACTTCATCATGGCGATGCCCGAGGGCTATGATTCGCAGGTCGGCGAGCGCGGCTCGATGCTGTCGGGCGGCGAACGCCAGCGCATCGCGATCGCCCGCGCCATTCTGAAGGACGCCCCGATCCTGCTTCTCGACGAAGCGACGAGCGCGCTCGACACGCAGTCGGAGCGTCTCGTCCAGCAGGCGCTGGCGCGGCTGATGGAAAACCGGACCACGCTGGTGATCGCGCATCGCCTATCTACGGTGCGCGAGGCCGATCTGATCGTCGTGCTGGACGAGGGCAAGATCGTCGAGACTGGCAGCCACGACGCCCTGCTGGCGCGCGACGGTGCTTATGCCCGCCTGCACCGGCTGCAATTCGTCGAAAGCTGAGAGCTCGACTGCTCACATCGCGGCGTCATTCCGGGCAGAGCGAAGCGCTGACCCGGAATCCATCATAGAGCGCAACGCCCGAGGATGGATTCCGGATCGGCGCTGCTTCGCAGCTTGTCCGGAATGACGGCTTGGGAACCGGAAAGGTCCTACTCGCGGGCGAGCGCCTCGGCCGCCGCCTGGAAGCCGCGGAAGGAGAAGGGCAGCACCAGGGGCCGGTTCGCCGCGTCCTGGAAGCGCAATTGCCCGCCCTCGCCATAGGCGCGCCAGCGCTTGAGCAGATCCTCGGTCATCGCGACCTCGGCGAAGCAGCCGCCGGGCGTGCAGCGTTGATAGACCGCCAGCACACCCTCGTCCTTCTCGCCCAGCGCGACGCGCACGCCGGCATTGGGGCCGAAGCTGACATTGGGCGCAACCTGCACGACGAGCTTGTAGGGCTCGGTCTTGACCGGCCGGCCGACGGCCACGAGCGCGACCGGCCCCTGCTGGCCCTGGACCTGAAGCGTCTGCACGACCTCGCAGATCCGGGTGCCGACGCCCTGCTGGCAGCGATGGATCCAGTCGCCATAGGTCGCCGTGGTGTTGTCTGGCTGCGAAACGCCGCCGGGCGCGGCGGGCGGCGCCGGGCGCTGGGCCTGCGCGAGAACTGGCGCGGAACACGCCATGGCGAGCAGCATTGTCAGGGAAAGGAGCTTCGTCATCGCGCCGTCGATCCGGTTGTGTTTGGTTGCAGGCGCAGTTGAGGCAACGGAAGGCTTCAGCGCAAGCCCCCCATGGCGATCAGGGCCGCCAGCCGACATCCTCGACGGGCGCGTTCTCGCGGTCTTCCTCCGCGCGGGCCGCGCCGACCACGGTAAAGAGCGCACGCAGCGAAGCCTCGACGCCCTCGCCCGAGGCCGAGGACAGGATGATCGGCATCTGCTTGCAGGCCCGCTTCAGCCGCGCCACCTGCTCCTTGAGCAGCTCGGGGCTGAGCGCGTCGACCTTGGACAGCGCCACGATTTCCGGCTTCTCGTCGAGCCCCTCGCCATAGGCCGAGAGTTCGGTGCGCACGGTCTTGTAGGCCTTGCCGGCATGTTCGCTGGTGCCCTCGACCAGATGCAGCAGCACGCGGCAGCGCTCGACATGGCCGAGAAAGCGGTCGCCGAGGCCATGGCCCTCATGCGCACCCTCGATCAGGCCGGGAATGTCGGCGAGCACCATCTCGCGGCCATCGACGCGGACCACGCCGAGGCCGGGATGCAGCGTCGTGAACGGATAATCGGCGATCTTCGGCTTGGCCGCCGTCACCGTGGCGAGGAAGGTCGACTTTCCGGCATTGGGCAGCCCGATCAGGCCGGCATCGGCGATCAGCTTGAGCCGGAGCCAGACCCAGCGCTCCTCGCCGATCAGGCCGGGATTGGCATGGCGCGGGGCCTGATTGGTCGCCGTCTTGAAATAGGCGTTGCCGAAGCCGCCATTGCCGCCCTTGCACAAAACGAAGCGCTGGCCGGCCTGCGTCAGGTCGGCCACCAGCGTCTCGCCATCCTCGTCGAAGATTTGCGTACCCGGCGGCACGCGCAGCACCTTGGTCTCGCCATTGGCGCCATGCCGGTCGGCGCCCATGCCGTGCCCGCCGATCTTGGCCTTGAAATGCTGCTGGAAGCGGAAATCGATCAGCGTGTTCAAACCCTGCACGCATTCGATCACGACATCGCCGCCGCGCCCGCCATCGCCGCCATTGGGCCCACCGAACTCGATGAATTTTTCACGCCGGAAGGAGACGCAGCCCGCGCCGCCATCGCCCGCCTTCACGTAGATTTTTGCCTGGTCGAGGAATTTCATGGGCTCTCAGTAGTGCTGCGCGGGCGGAAGGGCAATGCGCCCCTCACGCCGCCTGCCGCAAGCCTGCCATCTCGTCGCGCAATGCGTCGGCGAAACGCCGCGCCGCCAGCCCCGGCTGCGGGCCGATGATCAGCCCGACCGAGAGATCAAACAGCGGCGGCAGGCCCTCCGCGAGCCCGAGACGGCGCAAGCTGGGTGGCACGGCGCTTTCGGTCAGCGCCGTGACGCAGAAACCGGCCTCGACCGCAGAGAGCAGGCCCGACGTATGTGAGCAGGAGAATACCAGCCGGTGCGCCTTACCCGCCGTGCCCAGCGCCGACAGGATGCGCGGCCTCGCCCGGCAACCCTCGGCGAACAGGGCCAGCGGCAAGGTCTCCTGCAGTTCCGGCCGGTGGCCGCGGCCGGCGACCCAGACCATCGGCTCGCGCCGGAGCACCTCGCCGATCGGGCGCTGTGGATCCTGCGTGACCACGGCAAGGTCGAATTCGCCGGCCAGCAGCGCCGGCTCGATGCGCTTGGACAGGTCACAGCGCAATTCCAGCTCGACACGCGGATTTTCCGCGGCAAAACGCGCGATCAGCGGGCGCAGATAGGCGTCCATGTAATCGTCCGGGATACCGATTCGCAGCCGGCCCGACGCCGTGTCGCCACCGAGATCGGCCAGCGCCTCGCGCTCGATCGCCAGCAGCCGGCGGGCATGGGCGATCAGCCGCTCGCCGGCATCGGTCGGCGTCACCCCGCGACGCGAGCGCTCCAGCAGGCGATGGCCGAGCTGCGTCTCCAGATCCTGCACGCGCACCGAGATCGCCGATTGCGTGCGCCCGAGCCTGACGCCAGCGGCGGTGAAGCCGCCGGTCTCCGCCACCGTCACCAGCATGTCGAGCGCGGCGAGATCGAAATGAGCCGTCATGGGGCACTCTCCATCGATCGCTTTTGAGAATGGTTAAATCAGAATAATCCGTTTTTTCGATGGATGGAAGGTCGGTATCTCCAGATGACGCATGAGCCTCCCCGTCATCCCGGACGCATCGAAGCGGAGATCCGGGATGACGGGGAGGTTCGGTCGCCAGAATCGGAAAGCGCTCATGACCACCGCCGACCTCGCCAGCCCTTCCGCCATGCGCCGCCCCGCCGCGCCGGCGCTCACCATGTTCGTGGCCCTGCTTGCGGGCGCGACCTGCATCGGCTTTTCCGGCGTGTTCATGCGCATGGCCGATGTCGGCCCGGCGGCTGCCGGATTCTGGCGGATGGCCTTCGCGCTGCCGGCCCTTGGTCTTTGGACCGCGCTGGAGCAGCGCAAGGCGGTCGCGGGCGCGGTGCGTCCCGGCGCGCTCTGGCCGATCGCGCTTGCGGGGCTCGCCTTCTCCATCGACGTGACGCTCTACAACGCGTCGCTTGCGACAACCTCGATCGCCAATGCCTCGCTGCTCGGCAATCTCTCGCCGGTCGCGGTCGTGCTCGGCGGCTGGCTGATGTTCGGCGAGCGGCCGACGCGGCGTATTCTGGGCGCGCTGGCGCTGGCGCTCGGCGGCGCCATGATGCTCGTCCTGCCGAAATTCGCGGGCGCCCCTGCTGCTGGCGCCGCGCCCTCGGGCCTGCTCGGCGACAGTCTCGCCGTCTGCGCCGCCATCGCCTATGCCGGCTATATCCTCGCCGTCCGCCGCGCTCGCGACTCGGCCGATGCGGGTCGGATCAGCCTGATCTCGAGTGCGCTCTGCGCCGCCTTCTGCCTCGCCGCGGCGTCGCTGCTTGGCGAGACCGTCATTCCGGGGAGCCTCACCGGCTGGCTCGCGGTCATTGCGCTCGGTCTGGTCTCGCATGCGCTCGGGCAGGGCCTGATCACGCTCTCGCTCGGCCATTACGGCGCCAGCGCCGCCTCGCTGGTGATGGTCTGGCCGGCGCTGGTCAGCGTGCTCGCCGCCTGGGCCATCTTCGGCGAGCAGCCGGGACCGGCGCAGGCTTTCGGCGGCGTCGCAATTCTCGCCGCCGTCCTGCTGGTGCGGCGCGGCTGACGCTCACGAAGCCCGCAGCACCGGCGGCTCATAGGCCTGGATCGGCGGCAGGTTGCCGTCGAAGCGCTCGACCTGAACTGTCGTCAACTGCCCGGTACAACCCTGCGCCAGCGCCGACGTGCCGACATCCCGCGTCAGGACGTTGGGGTTGCCGTGCACGCAAAGCGGCTTGTCCTCGGTCGGGTCGGCGGGATCGTACCAGGCGCCCGTCGGCAACTGGACCACGCCCTGCCGGATGCCATCGGTGACGCGGACGCCCGCCAGGCAGGCTCCACGCTGGTTCGAGATGCGAATGATGTCGCCGTCCCTGATCCCGCGTGCGCCGGCATCGTCTGGATGCATCCGTGCGACCTCGCGGCCGCGATGCTTGGCGTCGCTGCTGTGACCGCCGAAATCGAACTGGCTGTGCAGCCGCGTGCGCGGCTGATTGGCGACGAGCACGAAGGGCGAGGCGGCGTCGGGCACATTGGTCGCGCCGAGCCAGGTCGGGTGGCCCGGGCAATCCGCCTCGCCGAAGCTCGCGATCGTCTGCGAGTGGATTTCGAGCCTGCCGCTCGGGGTCGGCAGCGGGTTGGCCGCCGGGTCGGCGCGAAAGGCCCGCAGGCGGCCGCCATCATCGTCCTGCTGCGGCAGTTCGTAGCCCTCGCTCGTCCAGAACGCGTTGAAGGACGGCGCGGGCAGGCCCTTCCGCGCCAGCGCCGTGCGCGTCGGCTCGTAGAGATGCTCCAGCCATTGCCGGACGGACCGGCCCTCGGTGAAGGCTTCCGCCGTGCCCATGCGCTCGGCGAGCCCGGCGAAGATCGCATAATCGTCGCGCGCCTCGCCATAGGGCGCGACCGCCGGATGCATCGGCACCAGCAGTGGGTCGTTGGCGTTGCCGCCGATATCCTCGCGCTCCAGCGTCATCGTGCAGGGCAGCACGATGTCGGCGTGGCGGGCCGTCGCCGTCCAGGCGAGTTCGTGCACCACCAGCGTATCGACCCGCGCAAAGGCCTGCCGCAGCCGGTTCAGATCCTGATGATGGTGGAACGGGTTGCCGCCGGCCCAGTAGACCAGCCTGATCTCTGGATAGGTCCGGGTCTGTCCGTTGTAGCGATAATCAGCGCCCGGATTCAGCAGCATGTCGGAGATGCGCGCGACGGGGATGAAATCGGAGACGCCGTTGCGCCCCTGCGAAAAGGTCGGCATCGGCACGGCGTTGTAGCGCCGCCCGTAATAGGCGATGGCGCCGAGCCCATAGCCGTAGCCGCCGCCAGGCAAACCGATCTGGCCGAGCGCTGCCGCCAGCACCAGGCCCATCCAGACCGGCTGCTCGCCATGCTCGGCGCGTTGCAGCGCATGCGCGACGACGACGAGCGCGCGCTTGCCGTGAAGCCTTCGGGCCAGTTTTTCGATCTCGCCTGCCGCAACGCCGCTGATGGCTGAAGCCCAGGCCGCGTCCTTGGGCTGGCCGTCGGTTTCGCCCAGCAGATAGCGCTCGAACACCGGCCAGCCTTCGGTATAGCGCGCGAGAAAATCGCGATCGTGCAGCCCGTTGACGACGAGGGTGTGGACGAGGCCCATCATCAGCGCCGCATCGGCGCCGGGGATGCTGGACAGCCATTCGGCCCCGGCCTCGTCGGGCAAGTCGCCGCGCAGCGGCGAGACCAGCACGAACTCGCAGCCGCGCGCTTTGGCCCGGTCCATCGCGCCGCGCTCGACATGCCGGCTGGTGCCGCCGCCGGCGACCATCGCGTTCTTCAGCGCCATGCCCCCGAAAGCGATGACGATCTCGCTGTGATCGGCGACCTGCTCCCAGGAGACGTTCCGCTTCACCAGATCCTCGTAATCGCCGATGATATGCGGCACGAGGACGGAGGACGCGCCCGAGGAGTAGCTGTTGACCGACCGGACATAGCCGCCGGTCGAGGTGTTGAGGAAACGGTGGATCTGGCTCTGCGCATGGTGGAAGCGCCCGGCGCTGGCCCAGCCATAGGAGCCGCCGAAGATCGCGCCCGGCCCGAAATCGTCGCGCACGCGCCTGAGTTCCGCCGCGAGCAGATCGAGCACCACATTCCACGACATCGGCACATAGTCGTCGCGTCCGCGCCTGTCGTCGGGCCCCGGCCCGCGCTCCAGCCAGCCCCTCCGCACCATCGGCTGCGCGATCCGGGCGCGATGGCGCAAGGCCGAGGGAAAGTTCTGGATGATGCCATTGGGATCGGGATCGCCGGGATGAGGCTTCACCTCGAGCTCGCCATCCTTCATCCGCGCCGAGAACACGCCCCAATGCGAGGTGTGCGGCCGGAAGGGCTCTTCGGGTGCGATGTCGGGCTTGGCTGTGGTCGGGATCGTCATCGCAGGGCTTCCGGCTGCCGGGGAGAGGCAGCAGCCTAGGACATCCTTGCGGCGAGAACGAGAGCCGCGACACAGCTGCGAGTGCGCCGGGCGGCGGCATGATCCCGGCATCGGGCGCGCACGCCAAAGCCCCGCCCGCAGATTTTGCGGCGGCCGGTGAGGGGCGAGCGGAGCGCCGCGAGGCGCGTATTGCTATCAGTCCGCAACCGTTAAGCCAGGTCGCGGCGCGGAGGGATTGAGCCACCCTCCGCACGCCCCGTGGCGCTCCGCCCGTCGGCGATTTCGGACTCCGGGCCGCGCTTATACCGGATCGGGCGATACCGGACCTTTTCGCCTGTCGGACGCCAGTTCCCCTCAGCGGGTTGTCGCGTCCTCGAGGTTTTGTCCGGCGACAGGTTGCCGTCTCCGTTCCAGCGAGCTCCTCGCGCAGGGACCGTAGTGTCCCCAGGGCGGTGCCCCGAAGCCTCCCGGGAGTGGATCGTGACTCCACCCGCAGGCGCCGCCCCCAACCCCACCAACGGCACACCTCCGGATGGCTGCCCCTCGGGGATGAGGTGGCGGCATCATGACGCCATGCGCAAGCACCGGGGATAAGGTTTCCACTTGCACGTCCGTCATGGTCGGCCTTGCGCTGACCATCCACGCCTGGCGGCGGTCATGCTAGGCGCGAGACATTCCGCCCCTTGCCCGATGCGCCAGCGTCACAAGACGTGGATGGTCGCCACAAGGGCGACCATGACGAAAGGGCTGGAGCCTCGACGCCTCTTCCCTTCTGCCGCAAGGGGAGAAGGGCTCGCGCCCTCCCGCCGCGCATCGGAAGCCCGACGCGGAACCCTCTCCCGGAGGGAGAGGGCAGGGTGAGGGGTCGGACGTTGTCCGCATAGGCGAGACTTCGTCGCTGCGTGCGGGCTGGTTTGCGTTTCGCTGGTTGATGGGTCGTCACCTCACCCCTGCCCCTCTCCTTACAGGAGAGGGGTTCTTCCAGCGCCTCTCCGTCATGGTCGGCCTTGTGCCGACCATCCACGCCTGGCGGCGGTCATGCTAGGCGCGAGACCTCCCACCTCTTGCCCGGACGCACCCGTGCCAAGACGTGGATGCTCGCCACAAGGGCGAGCATGACGGGAGAGGCCTTCAATCGAGGTGCGGCCCGAAGGCCAGAACCGCGCGATGTCCGGAAACCCCCAACCCGRCTGCATGCAACACCTCGTCTTCGACTTATCGACGTTGGCACGCAGGCGCGAAGCCTGCTCCACATGCTCACTTTCTCTCGCGGACGCCGAGATAACCCGCAGCTGGAGCCGATAGAGCGTTTGGGAAGTATTATTGACCGATTACCAGTGCTTGCATCGGATCACGTGGATGGATCAATATCACACGGTCGAACATCCGATTATCTATAAATTCAACAATAGATAGACGCTCCGCTATGTTAAGGTCAGGTCCGATATAGTCAGGGAGGAGCAGCCACCAATGATCATATCGATTTCGATACGGCCTGATTTTAGCAGACTTCTCTATAATACAAATATTTAAGTTTCTGATAATTTCTGCAGCAACAAAGCCACCTGCATCTTGGTCCGAATATCCCCCAAGCATGAGCAAGTTTTCGACAGGAATACTCGCGGGCTGAATATCAATTCTGAAGCCTCGGGTCAGCTGGATCCTCGCGCCGCTTGGTGGTTGCGCGTCACAGAACGCTTGGAGACAAATGGGCAGTTCCCGTTTGATGGCCCTCCGATCCAGAGGCCTATGAAATCCAAAAGAAACCCACCAGCCTCTTCCATTGGGAGCTAATCCAAATTTAGGCAGCAAGTTCTCTACAAAACGGAGCAATGGTGCTTCGAGTTGCTCCAACCCTTCGTAGCAATCGGAAGTGCCATGGTTCTGATTGAGGCGGCGAACTTCAACAGCGACGTTACCTTTCAGAGCAAAGTCCGGCGGCACGTTGCCGTCAGGCTCGAATACGACAGGTCCTAGATCGAGGGTATCCAGATAGCGTTTAGCAAGTGCTTCTGAGTGATCCATCGATTGAAAAACGAGCCGCTTAATTCCGAGTGCGAAGGATAGCGAAGACTAAGGAAACCGCAGATGCGAAGCACATCAAGCTTGATTGCCGAAAATCGACGCAGGGTATCAAGCCTTCTTATATCGCCCCTCACTCCGCCGCCAGTCTCGGCGGCGGGAGCTTCGTCATTGCCCTTGCGCTGGCTTCGCCCGGCGTGCCGTGCGGCGTCGCGTGTTCGCCCATCGCCTCCCACTGGCTCTCGTCCTCGGGCTTGCTGAAGAAGCGGCCGAAGACCCAGCTCACGAGGCGCTGGAGGTCGTCCATCACCGCGTAGAAGGACGGCACGAAGACGAGCGAGAGCACGGTCGAGACCAAGAGGCCGCCGATCACCGCGATCGCCATCGGGGCGCGGAACTCGCCGCCGTCGCCGACGCCGTAGGCGGAGGGCAGCATGCCCGCCGCCATCGCGATCGTCGTCATCACGATCGGGCGGGCGCGCTTGCGGCCGGCTTCGAGCAGCGCGGTGCGGCGGTCCTTGCCGCGCGCCATCTCCTCGACCGCGAAATCGACCAGCATGATCGCGTTCTTGGTAACGATGCCCATCAGCATGAGCAGGCCGATATAGACCGGCATCGAGACCGGCTTGTCGGTGGCGAGCAGCGCGATCACGACGCCGCCGAAGGAGAGCGGCAGCGAGAGCAGGATCGTGATCGGCTGGAAGACCGAGCCGAACAGCAGGATCAGCACCGTGAAGACGAGCATCAGCCCGGTCGCCATCGCCGTGATGAAGCCCTGCACGACCTCGCCCTGGATCTCGGCGTCGCCGGTGGCGGCGATGCGCACGCCGTCGGGCAGGCCGACCTCGCGGACGATCTGGTTGAAGGTCTCCTGCGCGGTGCCGAGCTCGAAGCCGCGCTTCAGGTCGGCGCCGATCGCGGCGCGGCGGACGCGGTCATAGCGGTCGATCGAGCTCGGCCCCTCGCCGAAGCCGATCTCGGCGACCGCCGTCAGCGGGATCGAGACGCCGTTGGTGTTGGTGACGCGCAAGGCCGCGATGTTGCGGATGTCGGCGCGGGCGGCCTCGTCGAGCTGGACGCGGATCGGCACCAGCCGGTCGCCGGCGTTGAATTTTGCGAGGTTGGCGCCGACATCGCCGATGGTGGCGACGCGGACGGCCTCCGAGATTGCCTCGGGCGTGACGCCGAGATTGGCGGCCTGTTCGAGCTTGGGCGTGACGCGCAGCTCCGGCCGGCTGAGCGAGCCGGAGGTCGCGACGTTGAGATAGCCGTCGACCTTGCGCATCCGGCTCTCGATGCGCGCCACCGCCTCGTCCAGCGCCGCCCCGTCCTTCGACAGGATCGAGAAGGCCATTTCGCGCTCGCCGCGCTCGTTGACATACCAGGCGCGGGTGTCCGCCACGCCGGCGAGTTTCCGGGCGATGACGACCTTGAGGTCCTTCTGGCGCGCCTTGCGCTCCGCCTTCGGCAGCAGCTTGATCGTCACGGCGGCGCGGCGGACCTCGCGCTGGCCGGTCGGCGAGGAGCCGCCGAGCACGAAGACCTGCGTTACCTCGGGGATTTCGCGTAAGCGGTCGACGACCTGGTCGGTGGCGACGCGGGTGTCCTCCAGCGTCGAGCCCGGCGGCAGTTCGACCGAGGCCACGACACGCGAGGTGTCCTCGTCGGGAATGAAGCCGGTCGGCAGCAGCGCGGTGGCCTTGATCGACATGAACAGGAAGCCGAAGCCGACCAGCAGCGTGACATAGGCCATGTTGAGCGGCAGCCTGCGCCAGCGCCCGCTGCCGTCCAGGCGCGGCAGCAGCGGAATGCGCAAAGTCGCCAGCGTGCCCCGGAGCAGGCCGACATAGCTGCCCATGACGAGGCCGTCCCTGGGGTCGGCATGCTTCACCGGCTTCATCAGATAGGCCGCCATCATCGGCGTGATCAGCCGCGCGACCAGAAGCGAGAACAGCACGGCGACCGCGACGGTGAGGCCGAACTGACGGAAATACTGCCCGGCGACGCCGCCCATGAACGAGACCGGCGCGAAGATCGCCACGATCGTCAGCGTGATCGCGATGACCGCGAGCCCGATCTCGTCGGCCGCCTCCATCGCGGCGCGATAGGGCGACTTGCCCATGCGCATGTGCCGGACGATGTTCTCGATCTCGACGATGGCGTCGTCGACCAGGATGCCGGTGACCAGCGTGATGCCGAGCAGGCTGACGAGGTTGAGCGAGAAGCCCATCAGCTCCATCGCCCAGAAGGTCGGGATGGCCGAGAGGGGCAGGGCGATCGCCGTGATCAGCGTCGCCCGCCAGTTCTTCAGGAACAGGAAGACGACGAGCACGGCCAGCGCCGCGCCCTCGATCAGCGTCTCCATCGCGGCCTTGTAGTTGCCGTAGGTGTAGGCGACGGCGTCGTCGATCGGCTTCAGGACGATGTCGGGATAGCGCTTGTTGAGCTCGGCGATACGGGCGGCGACGACATCCTTGACCGAAAGCTCGCTCGAACCCTTCGAGCGGAATACGGCGAAGGAGACGACCGGCCGCTTGTCGAGACGGCCGAAGGAGCGCGGCTCGGAATTCGAATCCTCGACACGGCCGAGCTCCTTGAGGCGCACCTCGCGCCCGCCGGTCAGCGTGATCTTGGTTTCGGCAAGCTCCGCCACCGTGCGCGCGCCGGCGAGCGTCCGGATCGCCTGCTCCTGGCCGCCGACCTCGCCGCGCCCGCCGGCGAGATCGACATTGGTGGCGCGAATCTGGCGGTTGACCTCGCCGGCCGTGGTGCCCAGCGCCAGCAGCCGGTCGGGGTCGAGCGAAATGCGGATCTCGCGGTCGACGCCGCCGAAGCGGTCGATCCGGCCGACGCCCTTCAGCCCCTGCAATTCGCGCGCAACGACATCGTCGACATGCCAGGAGAGCTGCTCCAGCGTCATCCCCGCCGAGGACGCGCCAAAAGTCATGATCGACTGGCCCTCGACATCGATGCGCTGGATGATCGGCTCGTCGATGGTGCGCGGCAGGTCCGCCCTGACCTTGGCTATGGCGTCCTTGACGTCGTTGACGGCACGGTCGGTGTTGGTTTCGAGCCGGAACTCGATCACCGTCACCGAAGAGCCGTCGGTCAGGGTCGACAGCACATGCTTGACGCCGGTGATGTTGGCGACGGCGTCCTCGACGCGCTTGGAGACCTGGCTTTCGAGTTCGGCAGGCGCCGCGCCCGACTGGGTCACCGTCACCGAGACCAGCGGCACGTCGATATTGGGGAAGCGCGTCACCGGCAGCTTCGAGAAGGACAGCAGCCCGAGCACGCAGAGCACGACGAAGAGCAGGATCGCGGGAACCGGCTTGCGGATCGACCAGGCGGAGAAGTTGATGTTCACGGGGATTGCGCTCCTGCCCGTCAGTTCGTCGCGACCGGCGTGATCACGTCGCCGTCGCGCACGAAGGTGCCGGCGCGCGCCACCACCGTTTCGCCCTCAGCGAGGCCGGACGCGATCTCGGCGCGGCCGTCGCCGACGAGCCCGAGCGTGACCTTCTTCGTCGTCACCTTGCCCTCGCTGACGCTCTGCACCGTCGCGCCGGTGCGGGCGTAGGTGATCGCCGAGAGCGGCAGCGTGACGGCGGTCTTGCGACCGGTCTCGATGACGCCACGCGCGAACGAGCCGATCGCGATCGGCGGATTGCCCTTGAGCGAGACCCGCAGCCTGCCGAGCCGCGAGGCCTTGTCGACTTCGGGCGCGATCAGGCGGATCGTGCCTTCGAGCGGCGTCGTCGCGCCGGCGGGCAGAACCGCGACGCCCTGCCCGACCCTGAGGCCCGGCAACTCGACCTCGGCGACATCGGCCTGAAGCTCGATCGCGCCATCGGCGATGATGCGAAACAGCGGGTCGACGGCCGCCATCGCGACCATCGCGCCCTGCCGCGCATAGCGCTTGCTGACGATGCCGGCGGCCGGCGCCCTGATCTGCGTGCGGCCGAGCTTGACCTCAATGTCGCGCCCCTGCGCTTTCGCCAGCTGGAGATCGGCGGTCGAGATCGCCAGCGCCTGCCGCGACGAGTTCAGCTTGGCTTCGGCCGCGCGCGCGGCGGCGTCGCGCTGGTCATAAGTCTCGTTGGAGACGTTGCCGCTGCTGCGCAGCGCCTTGGTGCGGTCGAAATTATTGTTGGCGGCGACGAGATTGGCCTGCGCCTCGACGATCTGGGCGTTGGACTGCGCGATTCCCGCCTCGGCGCGGGCGATCTGCGCGTCGTTCTGGGTCTTCTGCACCTCGAGCGTCACCCGCGAGAGCCGCGCCAGCACCTGGCCGGCGGTGACCTTGTCGCCCTCCTCGGCCAGCAGTTCGACCACCTGCACCCCGTCGATTTCGGGCGAGACCAGAACCTCGTCGCGCGCGATCATCGAGCCGGAGACGACGACGCTCTGGACGATCTCGGTCACCTTCGCGGTGGTCACGGTGACGGAGGGGCCGGCGCTCGCCGCAGCCGGAGCAGGCGCGGTCGTCTGCGCGACCAGCGGCGCAACCGAAGCGGCCAGCGCCAGCAGCGAGATGCCGGCAAGACGCGAGACGGAGAGATTACGAGACATCGGGCGGGCCTTCATGGCGAAAACGGATTGAGAAGCAACGGGGTTCGTGGTCATGGCCGCGCCTCGTCCGGCGCGGGCAGCCGCAGCACCTGGGCCAGCCCGCGCATGGCGGCAAAAAGCGTCTCGGCCGCCATCGCGGCATCAAAGGCAGGGTCCATGGCGCGCCGGCAGAAGAAGCCGTCGGCCATCATGAAGATCGCCTGCAGGAAGCGCGCATCGTCGAGATCGGCAGGCAATTCGCCGCTGGCCTTGGCTCCGGCGATCGCCGCCGCGAGCCCGCCGATCACGGTGCCGTCGATCGCGGCGCACATGCTCGCCATCTGCGGATTGCGCGCGGCCTCGGCCCAGATCTGCAGGGCGATGATCGCCTTCTCGCGCGGCTCGTCGACGAGATGGCGGCGGCCAAGTGCGTCGAGCTGGTCGAGCAGCTTGCCCTTGGCCGGATCGAGGCTTGCGAAATCGGCGGCGATCATGGTGCGGTCGCGCTCGGCCATGCCGGCGATGATGGCGTCCTTGGAAGCGAAGTAACGGTAGAGATTGCCAGGGCTCATCCCGGCTTCGACGGCGACATCGTTCATCGTCGCGGCATGGAAGCCGGCGCGCGCGAAGACGCGTTCGGCCGCATCGAGAATGCGGGTCTGGCGCTGCGAGGGAGCGCTGTCTGGCGCCAAAGCGACGAGATGGGGCGGCAAAGGAGAAGTCCAGTAATGAGAATGAACGTTCATTCTCATGCGGGAATTCCGTCGCCGAGTCAAGAACACGATTGTCTCGGCGTGTTTCCGGAAGGCCCGCCGTCGCCGAGAAAGCCGCGAAACGAGGCTCGGCCATGCGTTTTCATGGCGCATAAATTGCTTGCTAGGTTCCTGATGGGACTGCATTCTCGGCCGATGATGCGGCGCTTCGTCCGTCCCGGACAGTGCAGCTTCGGCAAACGGTCTTGACGCCTGCGATGAACGACCAGTCATTCCGCTTCCCCGCCCGCCGAAAGGCGCGTTCCGCCGCCGCGCCCCGCATCCCGAATCCCCCGCTCAAGCCCGTCCTGATCGTGCTCCATCAGGAGCATTCGACGCCGGGTCGCGTCGGCCGGCTGCTGCAGGCGCGCGGGCATGCGCTCGACATCCGCAAACCGCGCTATGGCGAACCGCTGCCGGTAACGATGCGCGAGCATGCCGGCGCAGTGATCTTCGGCGGCCCGATGGGCGCCAACGACCCCGACGATTTCGTCAAGACCGAGACCGACTGGATCGGCACCTGCCTGAAGGAGGACGCGCCCTTCCTCGGCATCTGTCTGGGCGCGCAGATGATGGCGAAGCATCTTGGCGCGCGGGTCTATACCCATGGCGAGGGCCGCGCCGAGGTTGGCTACTACAAGCTCGACCAGACTGAAGCCGGCGTGAACCATGCGGCGGAAGCCGGCTTCGCCTGGCCCGGGACCGTCTATCAATGGCACCGCGACGGCTTCGACTGCCCCGAAGGGGCCGAATGCCTCGCCACCGGCGGCGATTTCCCGGTGCAGGCGATCCGGGCGGAATCGCGCTGCTACGGCATCCAGTTCCATCCGGAGGTAACGCCGGCGATGATGTGCCGCTGGGGCGTTCGCGGCCATGAGCGCACGCTGATGCCCGGCGCGCAGCTGCGCCACATGCATCTTGACGGCTGGTACCAGTACGACCCGGCGATACGCGCCTGGCTCGACGGTTTCCTCGACCATTGGCTGAAGGTCCCGGCCGAGCCCGCTTTGGCGTGAGTCGCAGCGCTGTTTGAAGTGAATATGGCGTTGGCCGAAAAACCGGTTCCCATTTCTTCGCGCCATGCTCTCGTTCTCGGCGCCGGCATGGTCGGCGTCTCCTGCGCGCTCGCGCTGCGGAAGCGCGGGCTCACCGTGACGCTGCTCGACCGGCGCGAGCCCGGCCACGAGACCTCCTACGGCAATGCCGGCGTGCTGGCGCGCTCCTCGATCGTGCCGCTCAACAACCCCTCGCTGTGGAAGAGCCTGCCGGCCTATCTCGGCAATCGCAGCCCGGCCCTGCATCTCGATCTACGCCGCCTGCTCGCGACGCCGCTCTGGCTGCTGCGGTTCCTGCTGGAGGCGCGGCCCGGCCGGCTCGCGGCGCGCGTCGCCGCGCTGGATTCGCTGACCTCGCAGACTGTGCCGATGCATCGCGCGCTGATGGCGGAGGCGGGCATCAGCCATCGTCTGCGCGAGACCGGCACGCTGAAGCTGTGGCGGACGGAAGCCGGACACGCATCGGCCAAAGCCGAGCATGATTTCCTCAGCCGGCACGGTATCGCCTCGGAGCTCCTCGACCGGCAGGCGATCTCCGGCCTCGAACCGCATCTGAAGCCGATTTTCCCGGCGGGTTTGCTGATCCCGTCGAACGCTTCGGTCGATTCGCCCGGCGCGGTCGTCGCAGCCTATGCCGCGCTGTTTGAAAGCCGTGGCGGCACGATCATGCGAGCGCAGATCGAGGGCCTGTCGCGCCATGGCGAGGGCTGGCGCGCGCAGACCTCAGTCGGCCCTGTCGATGCCGATCTCGCCATCGTTGCGCTCGGCCCCTGGAGCGCCGACCTGCTGCGCCCTCTCGGCCTCAAGCCCCCACTCGATGTCGAGCGCGGCTATCACCGCCATTTGCGGCCCGAAATTGGAGCCAGCCTGTCGCGCCCGGTCTACGACGCCGACGCCGCCTATTTCATGGCGCCGATGGAGCAGGGCTTTCGCATCACCAGCGGCGTCGATCTCAGTCCGCGCGATGCGCCCGACAACCACCGCCAGATCGATGCGGTAACGATGAGCGCCCGCGAGGCTTTCCCGCTCGGCGACGTCGTGGACGAGCCGACCTGGCGCGGCGCGCGGCCGACGCTGCCGGATTCGCTGCCGATGATCGGAGAGGCCCCGCGCCATCCCGGCCTGTGGCTCGCCTTCGGCAACCATCATATCGGCTTCTCGACCGGGCCGATCACGGGCGAGATCCTGGCGGCGCTGATCTGCGGCGAGACGCCGCCGGTCGACCCGAAGCCGTTCTCGCCGGGGCGATATCTGTAGCGTCGCCAATCAGGCCGTCATTCCGGGCGCAGCGAAGCGGAGACCCGGAATCCATCGTAGGACTCGGCCGTTCTCGATGATGGATTCCGGATCGGCGCGGCTTCGCCGCTTGTCCGGAATGACGGCGCGTTTAGGTCCGCGATGCGGCCTTCACACCTGCCGCGTCACCATCATCTTCTTGACCTCGGCGATCGCCTTGGCCGGGTTCAGCCCCTTCGGGCAGGCGTTGGCGCAGTTCATGATCGTGTGGCAGCGATACAGCCGGAACGGGTCCTCGAGATTGTCGAGCCGCTCGCCGGTCGATTCATCGCGCGAATCGATCAGCCAGCGATAGGCCTGCAGCAGCGCGGCCGGGCCGAGATAACGGTCGCCGTTCCACCAGTAGCTCGGGCAGGAGGTCGAGCAGCAGGCGCAGAGGATGCACTCATAGAGGCCGTCGAGCTTCTCGCGGTCGTCCTTGGCCTGCGACCATTCCTTCTCGGGCGAGGGCGTCGTCGTCTTGAGCCAGGGCTCGATCGACGCATGCTGGGCGTAGAAATTGGTCAGGTCGGGGACGAGGTCCTTGATCACCGGCATGTGCGGCAGCGGGTAGATCGCGACTTTTCCCTTCGCGCCGCACTCGTCGATGCCGGTGGTGCAGGCCAGCCCGTTCTTGCCGTCCATGTTCATGGCGCAGGAGCCGCAGATGCCCTCGCGGCAGGAGCGGCGGAAGGTCAGCGTCGGGTCGATCTTCGACTTGATCCAGATCAGCGCATCCAGAACCATCGGCCCGCAATCCTCGCGGTCGACGAAATAGGTGTCTGTACGCGGATTTTCACCGGTGTCGGGGTTCCAGCGATAGACCTTGAACTCGGTCAGCTTGGCCCCGGCGGGCTTGGGCCAGGCCTTGCCTTCGACGAGGCGGGAGTTTTGGGGGAGGTTGAATTCAGCCATTACTATTCGTCGTCCTCGTCGGCGAGAGCGCTCATAAGATCGTTATTTTCCTCGATCCTGAGCATGCGGATGTCGCGAACCGAGGGCGTGAACCAAGAATACTTCTTTGCCAGTCTCTGAACGACCGTCACGCAGCGCACTGCATCGACCGTATCGTCGCCAAAATAGGTACTGCCTTGCTTCCACTCGAAACCTCGTGACGTCAGATAGCCACGAACATCGGTGTAAGCGTTGCGCCAAGACTGGTTTGGATAGAGCTGTTCAAGCGTCTGAGTATCGAAATCGAAAACGATCGCGTACATTCGCCCTCCGCCCCTTCTATTGTGCCCAATCGTTGCGAGAGGCCGCATCGGCCCATCCCCCTCAATACACCCGCGCCTTGGGCTTGATGTACTCGATGTCGTTCGAGAGCGTGTAGGTGTGCACCGGGCGATCATCCAGCGTCACCGTGCGCTTCTCGTCATCGACCCAGGCGAGCGTGTGCTTCATCCAGTCCTTGTCGTCGCGGTTGGGGTAGTCCTCGCGGGCGTGGGCGCCGCGGCTTTCGGGGCGGTTGAGGCCTGAATCCATCGTCACCACGGCCTGGGTGATCAAATTGTCGAATTCGAGCGTCTCGATCAGGTCGGAATTCCAGATCAGCGAGCGGTCGGTGGTCTTGATGTCCTCGATGCCGGCCCAGACCTCGTGGATCTGCTTGTGGCCCTCTTCGAGCGTCTCGCCGGTGCGGTAGACCGCGCAGTTGTCCTGCATCGTCTTCTGCATGCGCCCGCGCAATTCGGCCGTCGCCGTGTTGCCCGACGCGTTGCGGAACCTGTCGAGGCGCGTCAACGCCAGGTCGGCCGAGGTCTTCGGCAGTTCGGGCTGCTTCTCGCCCGGCGTCACGATCTCGGCGCAGCGCAGGCCGGCCGCGCGGCCAAAGACCACGAGGTCGATCAGCGAGTTCGAGCCGAGGCGGTTGGCGCCATGCACGGAGACGCAGGCCGCCTCGCCGATCGCCATCAGGCCGGGCACCACCGTGTCGGCATTGCCGTCGACCTTGGTCAGGACCTCGCCGTGGAAGTTCGTCGGGATGCCGCCCATGTTGTAATGCACCGTCGGCAGCACCGGGATCGGCTCGCGGGTCACGTCGACGCCGGCAAAAATCTTGGCGCTCTCCGAGATGCCCGGCAGGCGCTCATGCAGTATCTTCGGGTCGAGATGGTCGAGATGCAGGTAGATGTGGTCCTTGTTCTTGCCGACGCCGCGCCCGCCCCGGATCTCCATCGTCATCGAGCGTGAGACGACGTCGCGCGAGGCGAGGTCCTTGGCTGAGGGCGCATAGCGCTCCATGAAGCGCTCGCCTTCCGAATTCGTCAGATAGCCGCCTTCGCCGCGCGCGCCCTCGGTGATCAGGCAGCCCGCGCCATAGATGCCGGTCGGGTGGAACTGCACGAACTCCATGTCCTGCAGCGGCAGACCGGCGCGCAGCACCATGGCGTTGCCGTCGCCGGTGCAGGTATGGGCCGAGGTCGCGGAGAAGTAGGCGCGGCCATAGCCGCCGGTCGCCATGATCGCCATCTTCGAACGGAAGCGGTGCAGCGTGCCGTCGTCGAGCTTGAGCGCGATCACGCCCCGGCAGGCGCCGTCCTCGTCCATGATCAGGTCGATGGCGAAGTACTCGATGAAGAACTCCGTGTTGTAGCGCAGCGCCTGGCCATAGAGCGTGTGCAGCATGGCATGGCCGGTGCGGTCGGCGGCCGCGCAGGTGCGCTGGGCCGGCGGCCCCTCGCCAAATTCGGTGGTCATGCCGCCGAACGGCCTCTGGTAGATCTTGCCGGCCTCGGTGCGCGAGAACGGCACGCCCCAGTGCTCGAGCTCGTAGACGGCGGCGGGCGCATTGCGCACGAGGTATTCGATCGCATCCTGGTCGCCGAGCCAGTCCGACCCCTTGACGGTGTCATACATGTGCCACTGCCAGGTGTCCTTGCCCATATTGCCGAGCGAAGCGGCGACACCGCCCTGCGCCGCGACCGTATGGGAGCGCGTCGGAAACACTTTTGTGATGCAGGCGGTCTTCAGGCCGGCCTGAGAGCAGCCGACGGTGGCGCGAAGGCCGGCCCCGCCCGCGCCGACGACGACGACGTCGAAGGTGTGGTCGGTGATCTGGTAGGCCTGCCCGGTATAGGCCGCCGTCGAACGGTTCCTGGTGATCGCCATTGAGATCAGCCTCCGAAAGAGAGCTTCAGCAGCGCGAAGACGCAGGCCGCGCCGACCGCGATCGCAAAGAAGGTGTTGGCCATCACGGCGGCGATCTTGAGGCCCTCGCCATGGATGTAGTCCTCGATGACGACCTGCATGCCCAATCGCATGTGCACCAGACCAGATACGGTGAAGAGCAGCATCAGGATCGCCACCAGCGGGTGCGACAGAGTGGCCATCGCAGTGGCGTAGGGCTTGCCGAAGAGCGAAATCACCAGCCCGAGGAAGATGACCGTCAGGATGACATTGGCCACGGCGGTGACGCGCTGGAGCCAGAAATGCCCGGTGCCCGATTTGGCCGAGCCGAGGCCGCGAACGCGACCCAGAGGTGTGCGCATGGAGGAGTTGGACGACATCGGTCTTGCCTCCTCAGCGGGCTGTGTAGGCGACGATCCAGACGAGCAGGGTGAGCCCGCCCGAAACGATGCCGCTGTATTTCGCAAGGTTCATCCGCGTCTGCGGATCGTAGCCATGGCCCATGTCCCAGACGAAATGCCTGAGACCTCCGACCATGTGATGCAGCAGCGCGAAGGTGTAACCGAACAGGACGAGACGCCCGAGGATCGAGCCGGCGACGGCCTGTGCCGTGGCGAAGGCTGCGGGCCCCGACGCCGCGGCGACCAGCCAGAAGGCGATCAGGAGCGTGCCGGCATAGAGCGCGCAGCCGGTGACGCGATGGGCGATCGACATCGCCATCGTCCAGGACCAGCGGTAGATCTGGAGATGCGGCGAAAGCGGGCGCGCCGCCTGTTTGACCTCGGCCAAATGATCTCTCCGCTCGCTCATCAGGGCCTGAAAGCCGGCCCGCCATCCATTTGGGATCGTTCTAGAGTGACTGGCTCTGTAGCGAAACCGGCACGTTGCTGCAATGCGATGGGATGTTGACTGGTTACAGATTTCAGAATGTGTAACTTTTCCTCGACCGGTTCACCGCGGCAGCAGCGCCCAGTAGTCGAAATCGAGGATGACGCCGTCGTCGTAATGGTCACCGTCATGCTTGAACGGGAACTCGCCGCAGGGCCGGTTCTTGGTCGCGACGAGGCGCAGCCGCAGCGCACCGACATCAGCGCGGCCCGGCAGTTCGGCCACTTCCAGCACCTCGCTCCAGGCAAAAACGGTGTCGCCGGCGAAAAGCGGCGAGACATGCCGGCCGCCATTGATCGCCGCGATGTGGAAGGCGTTGCCGAGGCCGTTGAAGGACAGCGCCCGCGCCAGGCTGATGACGTGCCCGCCATAGATCAGGCGCTTGCCGAAGCGGGTCTCGCGGGCGGAATAGGCGTCGAAATGCACCTTGGCGGTGTTCTGGTAGAGCCGCGTCACGATCTGGTGTTCGGCCTCCTCGACCGTGACGCCGTCGACATGGTCGATGCGCTCGCCCTTGGCATAATCGTGCCAGCGGAAGGGCGAGCCGGCCAGCGAATCGTCATAGAACGCGGTTGCCAGAGACGGGCAGCCCTCGCCGAGTTCTTCGGGCATCACGGCCGCCGGCAGCTCCGGCACCTGCTCGGCATGGGCGGCGGTGCCCGGCTGGCGCTTGCGCACCAGCACCCAGCGCGCATAGCTCAGCACGATCTCGGCGCGCTGGTTGCGGCCGATCGAACGGACATAGACGATGCCGGCGTCGCCCGCCGAGGTCTGCTTCAGACCGATCACCTCGGATGTGGTCGCCAGCGTGTCGCCCGGAAAGACCGGCCTCAGAAAGCGGCCATCGGCATAGCCGAGATTGGCGACCGCGTTCAGCGAGATGTCGGGCACGGTCTTGCCGAAGACGATGTGGAAGACCAGCAGATCGTCGACCGGCGCGGCTGGATAGCCGATCGCCCTGGCGAAGGCGTCCGAGGATTGAACGGCGAAACGCGGCCCGTATGAGGCGGTGTAGAGCGAGACGTCGCCGGCCGTGACCGTGCGCGGCGTCGCATGCACGATGGTCTCGCCGAGGCGGAAATCCTCGAAGAAGCGGCCGGGATTGGTTTTGGGCGCGGGTTCTGACATCGGCTCACACTCGGCTTGCACGCGGAGAGTGTGCGCAGCCACGGGGCAAGGCGTCCAGTGCCAACGCCTCTCGTCGCGGAAAGCCAAGGCGCAGGGAACCCTCTCCCTCCCGGAGAGGGATTGTTCCAGCGCCTTATCCGACCAGCGTGGCGAGCTTCCCAAGATCGACATTCGCGCCGCAGACCAGCACGCCCAGCCGCTCGCCGGGCGCCGGCTTGTAGGCCCCGCAGAGCAGCGCTCCCAGCGCCGCCGCCCCGCCCGGCTCGACCGCAAGCCGGAAATCGCGCCAGAGCACGCCTTGCGCCTGCGTGATCGCGGCGTCCGGCACCAGCGCGACATGGTCGACGGTGTCCTTGCAGACCGCGTGGACCAGCGGCCCGACATTGCGCGCGCCCAGCGAATCGGCCGCGACCGAGGCGACCTTGACCTCGACCGGCCCGTTGGCCTCCAGCGCCGCCTGCAGGGCGCGCGAGCCTTCCGGCTCGACGCCGACGACCTTGACCTTCGTGCCGGCAAACCAGGCCGCGATCCCCGAGATCAGCCCACCACCGCCGACCGCGACGAGCACGGTGTCGAGATCGGGCTCCTGCAAATCCCATTCGCGCCCGAGCGTGCCCTGGCCAGCGATGGTTTCCCTCGCCGCGAAGGGGTGGATTTTCAGCGCGCCTGTGTCCGCGACGAAGGCGTCGCAGGCGGCCTGGGCGTCGTCATATTGCGCGCCGCCAATGCGGACATCCGCGCCGAAGCGGCGGATCGCCTCGATCTTGGCGGCCGGCGAAATCTCCGGCACGAAGATCGTCGCCTTGACGCCGCGCTCCCGGGCCGCATAGGCGACCGCGGCACCGTGATTGCCGCCGGACGCGGCGGCGACGCCAGATGCGGGGACAGGCAGCGAAAGCAGGTTGTTGAAGGCGCCGCGCGTCTTGAACGAGCCGGCATGCTGTAAGGCTTCGAGCTTCAGCGAGATGTCTGCAGACGAGCCGAAGGCGCCCGTGCCCAGCCGCATCACCGGGGTGATGCGGGCGTGGCCGACGATGCGCGCGGCGGCGGCCTCGATCATCTCGCGCGGGACGGGGCGGTCGGTCATGGCGGTGTCCTGTATCTATGGTCGGGTAAGCGGGTAGGTCCAGATCGCGATCGGAATGCAGTGGCTATCGTGTTCAGGGTTGTCGGGGAAGGACCGCTCATGTCCGGCCGCGATGTGTCTAGCGACGACCAGACCAGCCAGCGCATCCAGCATGTCGTCCCGTTTCGCTCCGTAAGGCGCTGGTCGAGCTAGGAGCGCCAACGAAATGCCCTGCGAAGCCAACAATGCAGCACGCTCTTCCTCGCCGGCGATCGCCTTCTTACTAAAATTGAGCGGCTTTTCGCTATTCATCGTCCAGAACGCGATCTCGGGGTGAACCTCTCTGACACGCGCCCGCAAATCGGGCTCGTCTCTCAGCAAGCCATCGATCTCCCGGATTTTTGGGAAAATCATGAAAGCCTGTCTCGTGCAACGCTTGGGAGGGCGCGATGTCTGGCTTGCAACGTCGCCTGCTTGATCGTGACCGGCCTTGATTTCAGCCATTCCGTTTAGCGGGCGCGTGACGGCGTAGACGGCCTCGCGAGACGGAATGCTGAAAACAGATGAAGCCCTTCGACCCAGAACTCGTCTGGCTGCCTGTTCCGGGCCGCGGCCAGCGCCCTCGACCCTGTCTGGCAGACCGATGGGCATATCGACTGCCACGATCTTCGGCGCGAACTCGCTCGTCAGGATATCCGCGAACAGCGCGAACGTCTGAATGACGGGCTCATCTCGTCGCTCTGGATCGCAAAAAGCCACGATCCAGCCCCCTGCGCAGCCATCCACGCCCGCAACCCAGACCATCGCCGCGCTCCTTCATTCGCCTTTCGCAGAACTGACGTTGCATGCGCGTCACGTCTAGTGTGCAGTGCAGCGAAGAGCGGCGATCCGCCGTCAGGAAACCAGACCATGACCACGATCCGTCCGCGCCGCAGCGTCCTCTATATGCCCGGCTCGAATGCGCGCGCGCTCGAGAAGGCCCGCGATATCGCCGCCGACGCACTGATCCTGGATCTCGAGGACGCGGTCGCGCCCGACGCCAAGGAGATGGCGCGCGCGCAGGTCTGCGCCGCCGTCAAGGCCGGCGGCTATGGCCGGCGCGAGCTGGTGATCCGGACCAACGGGCTGGACACGCCGTGGTTTGCAGCCGATCTCGCTGCGGCGGCGGAAGCGAAGCCCGACGCGATCCTGATCCCGAAGGTATCGAGCCCCGAAACGCTGGCCAGGGTGGGCGCGCTCCTGACCGGCCTGTGGGCCTCGCCCGCGATCCGGATCTGGGCGATGATCGAGACGCCGCTGGCGATCCTCGACGCCGAACGGATCGCGCGCGCCGCCCGCATGCCCGGCACCCGGCTTTCCTGCTTCGTGATGGGCACCAACGACCTCGCCAAGGAGACGCGCGCGCGCTTCGTGCCGGGCCGCGCGCCGATGCTGCCCTGGCTGACGACAGCGCTGCTGGCGGCGCGGGCCCATGACATCGACATCGTCGACGGCGTCTACAACGATCTCAAGGACGAGGCTGGCTTCCTTGCCGAATGCGAGCAGGCGCGAGATCTCGGCTTCGACGGCAAGACGCTGATCCATCCCGGCCAGGTCGCGACTGCCAACGCCGTATTCGCGCCCGACGAGGCCGAGCTTGCAAGGGCGCGCGCGATCATCGCAGCCTTCGCCCTGCCCGAAAACGCCGGTAAGGGCGCGATCCAGCTCGACGGCCGGATGGTCGAGCTGCTGCATGCGGAGATGGCCAGGCGCGTGGTGGCGCTGGGGGAGGCGGTCGCTGCGTGAAGCGCGTCATGGTCGGTCTTGAACCGACCATCTCTTGCCAGGGATTCTCGGCTCGTCGCTGCGCGCCGTCCGAGAATGACTCTGTTACGCCTTTGCGGCCTTCGCCCGCTCGATGCCCTCGAGGATCAGCGCCTTGGCCTTGGCGGCGTCGCCCCAGCCCATCAGCTTGACCCATTTGCCGGGCTCGAGATCCTTGTAGTGCTCGAAGAAGTGCTGGATCTGGTCGAGCGTGATCTTGGGCAGGTCGGTGTAGTTGTGCACGTTCTCGTAGCGCTTGGTCAGCTTGGGCACGGGCACGGCGATGATCTTCTCGTCGCCGCCGGCCTCGTCCTGCATCATCATGACGCCGATCGGCCGGACCGCGATATAGGAGCCGGGGATCAGCGGGCGCGTATTGGCGACGAGCACGTCGCAGGGGTCGCCATCCTCCGACAGCGTATGCGGGATGAAGCCGTAATTCCCGGGATAGCGCATCGGCGTGTAGAGGAAGCGGTCGACGAAGAGCGTGCCGGCTTCCTTGTCCATCTCGTACTTGATCGGCTCGCCGCCGATCGCCACCTCGATGACGACATTGACTTCGTCGGGGGGATTTTTGCCGATGGAGATGGCGTCGAGGCGCATGTGTCTAGAACCTGTCAGGATTGAAACCGGGCGTCTTATGCGGGTTCGCAAGCCAAAGGCCAAGCCCGACCTTTGCGTCATGGTGAAGCTGGCCGATTTGCACGATTCCGCCCCCGCTGGTATCGGGCCGACATGACATCTCGCGCACCGGGCCGTTGCGGCCGCCAGATCCGACGGGTCCGCCCGTGCTGAACCGTCTGCGCCCCGACGAGGAACGCTATGCCCGGCGCATGGCCCGGATCGCGCGCTGGGACCGGCCGATCGGCGGCGGCGTCGATCGTCTGCGCGCCTGGGCCAATATGCTGCTGGTCGATCACGGCATCTTCCGGCTGGCCTATCTCAACGCCCATCGCGTCACGCCGAAGCTCTGGCGCGCGGCGCAGCCCGCGCCCGGACAGATCGCCCGGTTTGCGCGCGAGGGCGTCAGGACCATCGTCAACCTGCGCGGCGGCCGCGAGCACGGCTCCTGGCCGCTGCAGCGCGAGGCCTGCGAGCGCCATGGCGTCGCGCTGGTCGATTTCGTGCTGCGCTCGCGCGGCGCGCCCGAGCGGGAGACCATCCTCGGAGCGAAAGCGTTCTTCGCCGGCCTGACCGAGCCGGCGCTGGTGCATTGCAAGTCCGGAGCGGACCGGGCCGGCTTTTTCGCCGCGCTCTATCTGCTGATCCATGAGCAGCGCCCACTGGACGAAGCCATTAAGCAGCTCTCGCTGCGCTACGGCCATTTCCGCTTCGCCAAGACCGGGATTCTCGACGCCTTCTTCGAGACCTATCGGCGCGATGGGCAGGCCAGGGGCGTCGCTTTCCTCGACTGGGTCGCGAAGGATTACGATCCCGAACGGCTGGAGCGCGAGTTCAGGCCGGGCTTCCTGTCGTCGCTGATCGCCGACAGGATCATCCGGCGGGAATAGGCGAGCAGTTCAGCGGGCGCCGACCGCGCCTTCCGCGCCAAACCGCGTCCAGGCGAACTGCACATGCGCCAGCATCCGTGCGATCGAGACCATGCCGATCGCGACGAGCAGCGCCAGCGAGAGCGTGCCGAACCAGACCATCACGAGCGCAACGCCCAGAAGCGCCACGGCGTTGGTGGCGACCTGGCGGTGGGGATGGCGTGACAGCGCCGCGATCTCGTGCAGCGGCGTCACCAGCGCGACGCCGCCATAAAACAGCGCCATGATCGCGACGATCTCTCCGATGCCCTCCCATTGCGTGCCGTCGAGCACGAAATCGGCGAGTAGCGACACCAGGGCGATGCCTGCAAACACAGCCGTGGCGGCGCCCAATAAGCAGACCGTCATGAAGCGCACCCAGGATTGCCGATCCCCGACCGTGCGCGCCCGCAGGCTCGACAGCACAAGCGGCACCGAGACCGCGGAAAACATCTGCGTGGGCACTTCGAGCAGCCGCATCGCCAGCGCGACATGGGCGGCCAGCAGCGGGTTGGTCGCATAGGGCAGCACCAGCAGCGGCACCACCATGAAGCCGAAGGCCAGCAGCGCAGAAGGCAGCAGAAGCCGCGGCGCGGCGCGCCAGCGACTCGCCGATTCCCGCAGTTCGGCCTTCGACCACGCTTCGGTTCGGATAAGCCAGGACAGGGCCTTGCGCCGCCTCCAGACGAGATAGATCGCCGACGTCAGATGGCCGATCGCGTCAGCGGCGAAAAGCGAGAGCGAGGTGGCGCCGATCGTGCCGATCAGCACGACCATCATGCCCGGCTGCACCAGCGCCTGGACGACGTTGTTGTTGCCTATCGCGGCGAAATCGCCCTCCGCCGTCGCTTCCGCCGCGACCAGCCGGATCACGGCGCGGCTCGCCAGCGAGATCAGGAAGACGAAGCCGTAGCTCGCCACGACCCAGCCGGCGACGCCGGCCACCATGATGGCGGAGGTCGCAAGCGCCATGAAGAGAGCGCCGGCCGCCAATGCGAGCCGGAAAGCCCGCGCCAGGCGGTCGCGCCCGCTGTTCTGGAAAAAGACGGCCTCGAACCGCATCAGCGTCGCGATCGAAACGAAATTGGCCAGCGCCGAAAACAGCGCGAAATCGGCGAAGACCTGCGCCGGACACAAGGCCGCGGCGACGAGCAGGCCCCAGACGGAAAGAAAGCGCGCCTGCACGAAGCGCAGCGCGAGCATCAGCCCAGCGACGAGCCCGGCCTGGGCGACGGGCGAACGCTCGACGGCGATGATCTCGGCGGCGATAGCAGGAGTCGCCGGCTCCGAGGCGGAGAAAGCTGTCCGTTCGAGAGTCAGCTGCCCTGCCATATCGACATCCAGCATCGGGACATCTGACACATCGTCATCGCGCGCCTCCCGGTGCGCGCGATGAGCTGGCGAGGTCCTCCTTTGATCGACCGGGTCGATCAAAGGAGGACCGCCATGCATGAAACAGGGTGCGCGCCCATGGTTAACAAACGGTTATTCGGACGCGGCGCCATGGCTCTCGCTCTCGGGAAGGCCCTCGCTGTCAGTCAATTCCATGGCGCAAAAAAGGCGGGATATGACCCTTGGTCATGCCGCTTCTCGATCGATGGCGTGGAAAAAACCGTGAAAGCGGCCGAATTCGAGAGAATCGAGCCGCCAGCCTTTGCCTGCCGAAGCCGCGCCGATAACAGGACCGGGATATCCGGATACAAAAAAGTGATGACGGACCGAAACGCCGCCGCCCCCGAAGCGATGTGCGGCCGGCTTTAGCGGGCGGGGCCGCGCTCCCCCGCGAATACGGGCGACGGCAGCCGGTTCTCATGGGGCGAAAGCGGACAGACCCAGGCTTCGGAATAGGCGCAGGACGGGTAAAAGGCGAAATTGAAGTCGAGGATCAGCCGGCCGTCGGAGGTTGCGCCGAGGTCGGCGCTCTTGATCGTGTCGAGCAGATAGCGGCCGCCCGCGAAGGTCTCGCGGCCATTGCTGGCGTCGCCGAAGGGCAGGAAGGTGCCGCCGCCATAGCCGTCGATCCAGTACAGCGTCAGTTCCTTGCCGAGAGGCCCGGCAAGGCCGTCCGTCAGGGCATAGGGCACGAGGGTCATCAGGCCGTCCTTGCCGGCTTCGACCGCGATCGTCTCGCGGTCGACGGCCGGAACGACGCCCACCTCGAAACGTAAGGCGGGATCGTAGTCGAAATAGCTGATGCCGCCAAAGCCTGCGCGACGCGCAGCAGCAAGCGGCGATTGCGCATGCTCGCGGAAGAGCCGGTCGCGCACCGTGCGCCACTGCGTCTACGCCGCCTCCGGCTGCATTGTCCTGACGGCCGCGTAGAGGTCCGCGATCTGGCGACGCCAGTCCTGAAGCGAGGCGAAACGCTGGAGCTTCATGGCATCCGACTGCACGGACGCGCCGCCGGACGGTTTCAGGGATTGCTGGTTCATGCCTTGCCTCGAAACATGCGATGCCGACGACCGGCGGATGGGCTGCGCTGGATTATCTCCGCGCCAAACGCGGGCGGGCAGCCGACGTTCCCCTTCTCTGACAGCGATCGGCGCCAGAACCTGTCAGGGGCGAGCGCCGCCTTCCGGTCGCCACCCTCCCGGCCCGGGGCGGGTGGAGCAATGCGCGACTGCGTGATCGGCGTCACGAGGCCGCGATGCCGGCGTGATCGGGCAGGCTTTGCGCGGCTTTCGGTGCGCTTGATCGCCCGATGTTATTATTTTAAGCTTGAAATAATTCGATATCGGACGGGACGAGGGCCATGACGGAATCGCCGCGCAGATTGTCCTATGGCGACTATCTCCAGGTCGACCGGCTGCTCTCCTGCCAGAGCCCCGAAAGCGTGAGGCTCGGCGCGCCGGCCCATGACGAGATGCTCTTCATCATCGTCCACCAGGCCTATGAGCTCTGGTTTCGCCAGGTCCTGCACGAACTCGACCTGATCCAGGACGATTTCGCGGCAAGCCCCGTCGCCGACGAGCATCTCGGGCGCATCGTCGCGGGGCTCACGCGCATCAAGGAGATCCTGAAGCTGCTCGTCGGCCAGCTCGACGTGCTGGAGACGATGACGCCGGCCGGCTTCCTCGAATTCCGCGACCTGCTGACGCCGGCCTCGGGCTTCCAGTCCGTGCAGTTCCGGCTGATCGAGGCGAGACTCGGCCTGAACGAGACCATCCGCATCCGGATCGACGACCAGCACATGCGCGACCGGCTGGCGCCGGAAGACCGCGAAAAGCTTGTCGCCGACCGTAGCCCCGCGCTGCTCGGCCAGCTCGACGCCTGGCTCTCGCGCACGCCCTTCGTGGCGCTGGGCGACTATAATTTCCGCGAGAGCTACCGGGCTGCCGTGATCGCGGCGCTGAAGCGCGACGCCGGTCGGGTCGGGGCCGATGCGTCCCTGCCCGAGCCGCAGCGGGTCGAAGACGCGGCCGCGATCGAGAAGGCGCTCGCGCGCTTTCAGGCGCTGTTTGCACCCGACGCCGCCAATGCGACCTGGCGGATGTCGCCGCGCGCGATCGAGGCCGCCCTGTTCATCTCGCTTTATCGCGACATGCCGGTGCTGCAGCTGCCCTTCCGCCTGCTGCAGGCGCTGATGGACATCGACGAGAGTCTGACGCTGTGGCGGCTGCGTCACGCGCTGATGGTCGAACGCATGATCGGCGTCAGGCCCGGCACCGGCGGCTCCTCGGGCTCCGGTTATCTCAAGGCGACCGCCGAAAAGCACCGCATCTTCATCGACCTTTTCCACCTCTCGACCTATCTGCTCAGCCGCCGCGATCTGCCGGCCCTGCCCGAGGATGTGCGCAGGCGCATGGGCTTCAGCTACGGAGCGGCCTGATGGGTGGCGCTGGCGACTGGACGGGCCATTTCACGCGCTTCCGCGCGGCAAGGTCTGAGCGCATCAACCTCGCCGCCCACAGCCATCACGACTGGCCCGACGTCACCTTCGCGGCGCAGGGCCTGGCCTGGATGGATGCAGCCGTTCATGCCGGCGAGAAATGGGATGTCGTCTTCGGCGAACTCGTTCCAGCCGTCCAGGCCGGCATCGCCCGCTACCTCACCCTGCCCGATCCCTCCACCATCGCCTTTGCGCCCAACACGCATGAATTCCTGCGCCGGCTGCTCTCCTGCCTGCAGACGACGCGGATTCCGCGCGTGCTGACGACGGGGGCGGAGTTCCACACCGCGAGACGACAGCTGCATCGCCTCGCCGAGGATGGGCTGATCGTGCTTGAGGAGGTCGCCGCCGAACCCTTCGCCAGCCTGCACGAGCGGCTTGGCGCGGCGATCGCGGCCGGCGGCCACGACCTGATCTATCTCAGCCAGGTGCTGTTCAGCTCGGGCGCGACGACGGGCGATCTCGCAGCCCTCGTCGGGGCCGTGCCGTCGCCCGACACCCTGATCGCGATCGACGGCTATCACGGCTATCTCGCGCTGCCGACAGATCTGTCAGGCATCGCCGGGCGCGCCTTTTATCTCGCCGGCGGCTACAAATACGCCATGGCCGGCGAAGGCTGCTGCTTCATGCACTGCCCGCCGGGTTACGGCCCGCGCCCGCGCGACACCGGCTGGTTTGCAGCCTTCGGAGCGCTCGCCGCGCCGGCGGGCAGCACGATCGGTTACCCCGCCGATGGCGGCCGCTTCATGGGCGCGACCTTCGACCCGTCCGGCCTCTACCGGATGCGCGCCGTGCTGGACTGGATGCAAAGCGAAAACCTGGACGCCGCGCGCGTCCATGACCACGCCATCGCCTTGATCGAGCGCTTTCTGACAAGGCTCGATGGGCTCGGGCTGGCCGAATTGTCGCGCGCCGCGCTGATCACGCCGTTGCAGCGGCCCGACAGCCACGGCAATTTCCTGGCGTTCCGGACGGCACGCGCCGGTGAGCTCGAAACGACGCTCGCCGGGCTTGGCATCGCGACCGACCATCGCGCCGACGTGTTGCGCTTCGGCTTCGGCGTCGCCCTGTCCGAGGCCGATATCGATATGGCGCTCGACAGGATGAAGGCGCTGCGCGGCTAAGGGCGCGACGGTTTACCGGCGATTCATCGTGAATCGGCGCTTCACCATGTTGCTCAACCGCCGATTCACCGAAGAGGCGCGACATCTCCCGCAACGTGACCCGGCGGGAGACCTATCGTGACCAGACGCCACGCTCCGATCGACTTTCTGCTGGCGGCGGCGATGTCGCTGTTCCTCGTCGTCCTCGCCACCCGCCCGGCGCAGGCGCGCGAACTCGTGGATGCGCCCGATGCGCGCTATCAGCCCGGCACGATCGTGATCCGCACCAGCGAGCGGCGGCTCTATTTCGTCAACGCACCGGGCACCGCGATCCGCTACCAGATCGCCGTCGGCAAGGCCGGCAAGCAATGGCGCGGCGTCAAATATGTCGAGGAGCTTCAGGTCGATCCGGCCTGGAGCCCGCCGGCTTCGGTGAAGCGCGACAATCCCAATTTGCCCGACGTCATCCCCGGCGGCTCGCCGCGCAACCCGATGGGCGCACGCGTCATCGGGCTTGGACCCGGCGGCGAATACGCCATCCACGGCACCAACATGCCCAGGACAGTAGGCACCTCCGCCTCCTATGGCTGCTTTCGCATGTACAACGAGGATGTCGTCGACCTCTACGCCCGCGTCCGCATGGGCACGCCGGTCGTCGTCCTGCCCTGACGCTGCTCCGAGTGGCCGCAGGTTTCCGACCACTGCGACCAAGACGCGTCCGCCGGTCCCGGCGCAGCCGCGCTTGTCCGGAATGACGGCGTTTTCAACGCGAGACTGCCCGACCGGCGCCCTTCCGGTTGACGGCTCCGCTCCGGCCAGCGTAAGTCATGCGCTGGTCAAGATACTGTTTTGATTTAGTTTTATTCAAAACAATGGACCCCTCGAAGACCGGCGCCGCCTTGTCATCCGCGCTTTCGGGCTATCGCCTCAGGTCTTCCTCGATGAATTCCGTGCCACCCTCCGGTTCGACGCCGAAGCCCGCCGCAACGCAAGAGCGCGGCGAAATTCCGGTCGTCGATGTCAAGCAGCTTCTGGGCGAGGGGCGCGAGATCATCCTGATGCATCTTGGCGAGGCCTATCGCCTGCGCATCACCGCGCGCGACCGGTTGATCCTGACCAAATAACCGCGGCTCGCCGCATCCCGGGCCAAGCTCGTCGGGTCAAGAAAAAGGCCCGCCGATCCGGCGGGCCTGATGTCGTTTCAAAGCTGCGGCTTCTTATCAGAGGAAGCTGACATCGGCGGCTTCGGGACCCTTCTTGCCGGCGCGGATCGAGAAGCGAACGCGCTGGCCGTCCATCGGCGGCTGCAGGCCGCTGCGACCCAGCGACGAGACGTGCAGGAACACATCCGGCCCACCCTTGTCGGGCGCGATGAAACCGAAGCCCCGCTCGGTGTTGAAGAACTTCACGGCGCCGTCGAACGGACCTTCCATCGGGCCGCTGTCGCGCTGGCCGAAGCCACCGCGATCGCCGCGGTCATTGTAGCCGCCACCGCCACCGCCGTAACCACCACGATCACGGTCGTTGTAACCACCGCCGCCGCCATAGCCGCCACCGCCGCCGAAATCATCGCGCGGCGGACGGGCCGAGAACGGGCGCGGGGCGCGGTCGGCACGCGGCGCGGCGGGCTGCGCCGTCGAGGCGTCGATCTCATGGATGGCCACAACCTGCAGGCCGCGACGGCCCTCGCCGAGATCGGCGATGATGGTCGCGCCGGGCTGGAGGTCCTGCTGGTCGAGCGGGCCCAGAGCCGAAATGTGAAGGAAGACGTCGCCGGATCCGTCGGCGGGCGAGGCGAAGCCGAACCCCTTTTCAGGGTCGAACCATTTGACCTTGGCTTCGATGTTTTCGTGGGTGACGAAGGGCTGGGCGGCGGGGGGCTTGCGACGATCGAACATGGAGCTTCGGGACTTGAGTGACCGGGAGCCAATAATCTAGCGCAAGGTTGGCCGGTCGTCATCGGGGGCGCGGGAGGAAATTATCGCACCCGCCGGCGTTTTCAGCCGGGCTCGTCGCAACGGATCATCTGGACCTTTTTGGGCATGTCGCCGACGGCGGGAATGAACTGCCCGGAGACCGGATCGAGCAGCATCAGCACCCCGGTCGCAACCGCGAAATAGGCTCCGTGCAACTGGATGCGGCCCTTGCCCTCGAGGATCTGGACGCAAGGGAAGGTCCGCAGATTGATCAGCGACTGCTGGATCGAGGCGAAGCACAGCCGTTCGACATAGTCGTCGAAACTCTCGTTGCGGCCGCGCCCGCCGGTGCGCTGGGCGGCCGGGCCGATCAGGGTGATCCATTTGCCGATGAAATCGCCCGGCGAAAGCGGCCCTTGCGTGTCGTCGGCGAAGGCGCGGATGCCGCCGCAGCGGCCATGGCCGAGCACGACGATATGCTCGACCCTGAGCGCCTGCACGGCATATTCGAGCGCAGCCGAGGTGCCGTGCAGCTGGTCGTCGGGCGAGAAGGGCGGAACCAGATTGGCGACGTTGCGGGCGACGAACATTTCGCCCGGGCGCGCATCGAAGATGATCTCCGGCGAGACGCGCGAATCGCAGCAGCCGATCAGCATGATCTTCGGCGTCTGGCCGTCGGCGAGTTCCTCGTAGCGCGATTTCTCGCGGTCGAAACGGTCGTCGAGGAAGGCGCGATAGCCTTCGGTGAGGCGTTGTGGAAATGGGGCCGCTGGCTTGTCCATGGCCTCTCTCGAACAGGACTCCGGCGCATTCGTCAAGCGGATGTTGCGCCGCAGCGAATGCGCGGATGCGCTCAGGCCACGGCGAGCAGGGCCGCCTGGCGTCGCGGCGATTCAGGCTTCCGCCATCCGGAAGGCCTCAGGCAGTCTCAGATCGTGAGCGGATAGAGATAATAGACGATCACCCGCTCGATGAAGAAGATGATCAGCAGCAGGATGATCGGCGAGATGTCGATGCCGCCGAGATTGGGCAGCATGTTGCGGATCGGGCGCAACGCCGGCTCGGTGACGCGGCCAACGAAATCCCACACCGCGGCGACGAACTGGTTGCGCGTGTTGACGACGTTGAAGGCGATCAACCAGCTCAGAACCGCCGACGCGATCAGGATCCATGTGTAGATGTTCAAGGCGAGCATCACCACATCGAGAACGGCACGCATCGGCATCCCTCTTGTCATCAGGCGGCTGGGCGCGACACCCTCGCCGCCGGCCCCAAACACATGGCGGAAGCGATTGACATTCACGCGACGCACAGCCTAGAAGGCCAGCGCCTTCGGGGCTGTAGCTCAGATGGGAGAGCGCTGCAATCGCACTGCAGAGGTCAGGGGTTCGATTCCCCTCAGCTCCACCAGGCTTTCGATCTAAGTGATTGAAAGCCTGGGCTGGAGTCAGGCGATTCCATGTATGGCGTCGGTCTCGTCTGCACAAAATGCGGCGGAATTTGCAAGCGAGGTCCGGTTCGTCGCGTTCAACGCCAGGGTATGACGTGGCGTCATAAGCGTCACCGCAGGTTCCATGCGCTTGATTCGCGCATGAGAGACGCCCTCGACACTGACGTTCTCCCCGTTTTCGTGCCACTTCGTCGGCCCACCTCATGCTCCCGGTGAGGCCGGCTGCCGCGACGATGACCGCCGAGCGAGCTCATGAGAGCACAGCCTGCCCGCGCACAAGTTCCGCCGGGTTGAGCGTGTTATGTCGCGGCCGAGGTTCCCAGCGTCTTCTCGAACGGGTCGGTGCCGCGGATCTTGACGAGATCGTCGACCGAGTGGCGCAGCAGCACGATTGTCGCGGCGTGCGCGCCTTCGGCATCATGAGCGATGATTGCGTCCAGCACCGCGCCATGCTCGGCCAGCGCGCGGGGGCGATGATCGCCGGTCGAGGCGATGGCGAAGCTCTGGCGCAACGTGATCTCGAACATCTGCGCAATCGGCCAGAAGAACTCGTTATGCGTCGCGAAATAGATGCCCTGGTGGAAGGCGATGTCGGCGACGACGAAGCTCTCGGTATCGGTCGCGGCCGCCATGCCGTCGAGGCCGGCCCTGATCCCGGCGATGTCCTGCGCGGTCGCGGCGGCAGCCGCCAGCGCCGCCGCCGCCGGCTCGACCGCGTAGCGCAACTGGAACAGCTTGGCGAGATAGGCATCGGTGTCGGCCGTCTCGAGCTGCCAGCGCAGCACGTCGGGATCGAGCTGGTTCCATTGCTCGGGCCGGCGCACCTTGGTGCCGCTCTTGGCTCGCGATTCGACCAGCCCCTTGCCCGTCAGCGTCCGTATGGCTTCGCGCACGACGGTCCGGCTGACATCGAGCATTTCGCAGATGCGGAGTTCGGATGGCAGCGGGTCGCCCGGCACGATATCGCCGCGTACGATGCTCAGACCGATCCGGTCGGCGATCTGGCTGTGCACGGTGCGGGCGATCGTGTTGGGCGCCTGGAACATTGAAACCTGCATGAATTGGGCAAACCACTCCCATACCCTGTTTTCGCGCCCGCAATAGCGCTTTCAGCGCCGCAGGCAACCAGGACGGCTCGGCTGCCGTCAGGCAATTTAGCACCTTGCCACCTTCTTCAATCTAGTCATACATTATGAGCAGATGCCACCCCGATGTGACATCTGAAATCAAGAGCGGACGTCAGATCTGCTCATCGGAGGAAACCAGATGTCGTCTCATTTCACCCGTCGCGGGCTCGTGAAATCGTCCCTGGCGATTTCGACCGGCCTCGTCCTGTCACCGGCCGTGATCGGCCGCGCCCAGGCCGCCGTCACCAAGCTGAAGCTCTCGTCCTCGCAGGCAAACGATCCGAAATACGCCAATGGCCGTGTCTATTATGAAAACCTGGTCAAGCATCTGAAAGGCAATGGCCTGGCCGAGCAGATCGAGGTCGCCTTCTTCCCGGACAACCAGCTCGGGCAGGAGATCGACGTCATCAACTCGGTGAAGCTCGGCGTCATCGACCTGATGGTTTCGGGCTCGTCGATCTCGGCCAATTTGGTGCCGCTCGTCGGCACCTTCGATCTCGGCTACCTGTTCTCCAGCTTTCCGCAGCAGACCAAGGCGTTCGAGGCCGGCGCGGCCAAGCCGATCGAGGAGGCCCTGCTCAAATCCGCCAACATCCGGGTGATCAGCTGGGCCTATAATTTCGGCTCGCGCAGCGTGCTTTCCAAGAAAGCCGTGAAGACGCCCGAGGATTTGACCGGGCTGAAGATCCGCACCCTGCCGAACCCGGTCATCACCGAATGCCTGCGCCTGATGGGCGCGGCCGCGACGCCACTCGCCTTCGGCGAGATCTACACCGCGCTGCAGGCCGGCGTTCTCGACGGTCTCGAGCACGATCCTCCGACCATCTTCGCCAGCAAGTTCTTCGAGACCTCGAAGTTCTACTCGTTGACGCAGCACAACTTCTCGCCGCTCGCGACCTATTTCAGCGAGGCGAGCTTCAACAAGATGGAGCCGAAGCTGCGCGAAGGCTTCCTCGACGCTGCGAAGAAAGCGGCCGCCGATACGCGGACCCATGGCCTCGCGGTCGAAAAGGAAGCTCTGGAACTGCTGACCCAGAAGGGCGTCACCGTCGTCGAATGCGACAAGGCGGCCTTCCTCAAGCGGGTGCTTCCGCAAAGCGAGAATTTCGTCAAGGCGCGGCCGGAGGCCAAGCCGATCGTCGACATGATCCGCTCGACCTCGGTCTGAACCGATGCAGATGGCTGGAGCCGTGCCGGCGCAGGCTGGCACACGGGGCGGCGCGATCAGCGCCGTCCTCTCGCTCAGCGACATGATCGCGGGCGTCCTTCTTGCCGCCGACCTGATCGTGGTCTGCGGGTCCGTGCTGATGCGCTCGCTCTGGAACGCCCCGGTCGAATGGGCCGACGACGTCGCACGCGGCCTGATGGTCGGATCGAGCTTTTTTGGCGCGGCGAGCGCGCTCGCCCGCGTCGAGAACCCCGGCGTCGCCTTTTTCGTCGACAAGCTCAGCGGATCCTCGCGACGCCTCATCGACGGTGTCGGCGCGCTGCTGGTCCTGGTCGTCTCGGCCTATGTCGCGTTCAACGCGCTGAAGCTCGGGTGGCTCACGACCGGCCAGACCACCGGCTCCGGCCTGCCGCTCGAATGGACGTTCTATCCGATGGGCGGGGGCGCCGTCTTCATGACGCTCTTCGCCGCCGATCTCTATCTGCGCCGACCGCTATCCGACATCGCGGGCTCGGCTGTCGCAACGGCGGCTGTGTTCGGCCTCTACATGGCGTGGGAAGCGCTCTCGCCCGGCACGGTTCCCGGCTCCGGCACGATGATGCTCGTCGGCTTCTTCGTCGTGCTCTGCGGCGGGCTGCCGATCGGTTTCGCGCTGGCGCTGGCGGCGCTGACCTTCATCTGGGTCGAAGGCAACCTGCCCGGCGTGATCTTCGCCCAGCAGATGGCGCGCGGCATCGACAATTTCGTGCTGCTGGCGATCCCGTTCTTCATCCTCGTCGGCTACCTGATGGAAGCCAACGGCATGTCGGTCCGGCTGATCGAGCTGCTGCAACGCCTGATCGGTCGCATGCGCGGCGGCCTCAACGTCGTCATGGTGACCTCGATGGTGCTGTTCTCCGGCATCTCGGGCTCCAAGATGGCCGATGTCGCGGCTGTCGGCTCGGTCCTGATCCCGGCGGCGCGGCGCTCGAAGCAGAACCCCGGCAATGCGGTGGCGCTGCTCGCGGCATCCGCCGTCATGGCCGAGACGATCCCGCCCTGCATCAACCTGATCATCCTCGGCTTCGTCGCCAATCTCTCGATCGGCGGGCTCTTCGTTGCCGGGCTCCTGCCCGCTGCCCTGATGGCGCTCGCCCTGATCGGCGTCTCGATCATCTTCGGCACGCGCACCGAGCCCGAGGCCGGGCCGCGGCAGACCCAGTCCATGCTCAACCTGTGGGGCGGGGCGGCGGTCTCGTTTGGACTGATCGCGATGATCTTCGGCGGCTTCAAATCCGGCTTTGCGACGGCGACCGAGATCTCCGCCTTCGCGGCGCTCTACGCGATCGTCGTCGGCGCGGTGGTGTTCCGCGAACTCGGCTGGCGTGCCGCGGTGCAAAGCTTCATCAGCGCCGCGACGCGCTCGGGGCTGATCCTGTTCATCGTCGCCGCCGCGCAGTCGCTCGCCTTCGTGCTGACCCTGCAGCAGATTCCGCATGCGGTTGCCGATTTCATGGTGGCGCTGTCGCAAACCAGCGGCACCTGGCTGTTCATGCTGCTCTCGATCGCGATCCTGATCGTCATGGGCTCGGTGCTGGAAGGCGCGGCCGCGCTGATCATCTTCGGGCCGCTGCTGGTGCCGGTCGCGATCAAGCTCGGCATCGCGCCGCTGCATTTCGGCGTCGTGCTGGTGATCGCCATGGGCATCGGCCTGTTCGCGCCGCCACTGGGTCTCGGCCTCTACGGCGCCTGCCTGATCGGCAACGTGCCGATCGAGCAGACCGTCAAGCCGATCATGGGCTATCTCGGCCTGCTCTTCCTCTGCCTGCTGCTGATCGCCTTCGTGCCGGCGATCAGCACCTTCCTGCCCCACGCCTTCGGCTACTGAGCCGGACGCGAAGCGCGCCGCCAAGGACCGACCATGAACCCCATCCTTGGCGGCGGCGACCATCGCTACCGGATCGACGAAAGCTGGGGCAAACTGCCCGACGGCTGGACCCTGCCCGATGTCGCCGCGGTCGCGGTCGATCGCCATGATCGCGTCTACGTCTTCAACCGCGGCGCCCATCCGATGATCGTCTTCGATCGCGCCGGCAATTTCCTGCGCTCCTGGGGCGAGGGCGTGTTCAAGCGACCGCACGGCCTGCATATCGGCCCCGACGACACGCTGTTCTGCACCGATGACGGCGATCACACGGTTCGCGAATGCACGCTCGACGGCAAGGTCCTGCTCGAGATCGGCGTTCCCGGCGAGCCAGCGCCCTATATGAGCGGCGAGCCCTTCAACCGCTGCACCCACACCGCGTTGTCGCCGAACGGCGATATCTATGTCAGCGACGGCTACGGCAACGCCCAGGTCCATAAATACGACCGCAGCGGCCGGCGGCTTTTGTCCTGGGGCAAGTCAGGCACCGAGCCCGGCAGCTTCAACATCGTCCACAACATCGTCTGCGACGGCGATGGCTGGGTTTATGTCGCCGACCGCGAGAACCATCGCGTCCAGGTCTTCGATGGTGGCGGCCGCTACGAGACGCAGTGGAACAATCTGCACCGGCCCTGCGGCCTGTGCCTCGCCGCGGGGCGCGACCCGCTCTGCTATATCGGCGAACTCGGCCCCGAGATGGCGGTCAATCGCGACAAGCCCAATCTCGGGCCGCGCCTCAGCATCGTCTCCGCCAAGGGCGAACTGGTCGCGCGGCTCGGCGATATCGGCGCCGGGCGCGGACCCGACCGTTTCGTCGCACCCCATGGTCTGGCCGTCGATTCGCATGGCGACATCTATGTCGGCGAGGTTTCCTACACCGTCTGGCCGCGCGTCTTTCCGGGCGAGGAACCGCCGCCCGGGCTCGCCAGTCTGCGCAAGCTCGTGAAGCTGACGGACTGAATGCCGATGCTGAAGATCCTGCTCACCCACACGCCGCGGACACGCCGCCAGTATTATGGCGACGAGGCGCTCGCAGGCTTGCGCGCCGTGGCGGAGGTGGTCCTGCACGAAGGCGACGAGCCGCTCGACGCCACGGCGCTGGCCGCGGCGGCGCGGGACGCCGACATCATCCTGTCCGACCGGATGACGCCGGGTCCGGCCGACATCTTCAGCCGCCTGCCAAACCTGCGCGCCTTCATCCGCTGCGCCGTCGACATCCGCACCATCGATGTCACCGCCGCCTCGGCTGCCGGCGTGCTGGTGACGCAGGCCGGGCCGGGCTTCGTCGCCTCGGTCGTCGAGCTAGGGCTCGGCTTCGTGATCGATCTCTCACGCGGCATCTCGCGCGCGACGGGCGACTATCGGGCCGGGCGCAGGCCCGAGATCCGGATGGGCCGCCAGCTCGCGGGATCGCGCATCGGCATCATCGGCTATGGCAGCATCGGGCGCAGGCTCGCCGATGTCGCGGCGATGCTTGGGATGGATGTTCTGATCGCCGACCCCTTCGCTAAAATCGAGGATGCGCGCTTCACGGCGCTGCCGCTCGATGCCTTGCTGGCGCGCGCCGACTACGTCGTCTGCCTCGCCATCGCCAACGCGGAGACCGAGAACCTGATCGGCTCGGCGGCGCTGGCGCTGATGAAGCGCGAAGCGTTCCTGATCAACCTCTCGCGCGGCAACCTCGTCGATGAGCCCGCGCTGATCACGGCCTTGCGCGAGAACCGCATCGCCGGGGCGGCGCTCGATGTCGGCCGCGCGCCCGACCAGATGCCCTCGTCCGAGCTGACCTGCCTGCCCAATGTGATCGCGACGCCGCATATCGGTGGCTTGACGCCGCCTTCGATCGAAAGCCAGGCGCTCGAAACCGTCCGCCAGGTCACGGCCATCGTCGCGGGAGAAATCCCGGTCGGCGCCGTCAATGCGGCGAACTGGACACGCCGTCCCTGATCACCACCGTCGAGAGATCGGACACCGCCATGACCGAGACCGCACCGAGCCTGAAAGCGCCGCAGAACAGCTGCGACTGCCACGTCCATATCTACGATCCGGCCATGAAGCTCGCGCCGAACGCGATGGGACCGGGGCCGGCCTGGGCCAGCGTTTCCGCTTATCGCGCGGTCCAGGCGCGCCTGGGCATCAGCCGCGCGATCATCGTCCAGCCGACCGCCTATGGCATGGACAACAGCTGCACAGAGGCCGCGATCGCCGCGCTCGGCCTCGATCATGCGCGTGGTGTCGCCGTGGTCGATCCCGATGTCGGCGAGGCCGAGCTGCAGCGTCTGACGAAGGCCGGGTTCCGCGGCGTCCGCTTCCAGATGCTGCCCGGCGGCGCGTTGCCCTGGGAGGCGCTGGAGCCGATCGCGGCGAAGATCGCGCCCTTCGGCTGGCATATTCAGTTGCAGATGGATGGCCGGCTCCTGTCCGAGCGCGAGGCCATGCTGCTGCGCCTGCCCTGCGCCCTGGTGGTCGACCATGTCGGCAAGTTCCTCGAGCCGGTCAGGGCGGACCATCCGGGCTTCAAGACGCTGCTGCGACTGCTCGATAGCGATCGCTGCTGGCTGAAGCTGACGGCCGCCTATGAGGTCTCCAGAAGCGGCCCGCCGCTCTACGCCGATGTCGGCGCGCTCGCCAGGGCAGCTGCGCGGCACCGGCCCGACCGCATGCTCTGGGCCAGCAACTGGCCTCACGTCTCGGTCAAGGACCTGCCCGACGACGCCCTGCAGCTCGACCTGCTGCTCGACTGGGTGCCTGCCGAAGCCAATCGCCTGCGCGTGCTCGTCGACAATCCAGCGGAGCTGTACGGCTTCTAGTGCGCTCTGTTGCTCCTCGGAATCACCGCGTCGTCCCGGACAAGCGGCGCCGCGGCTTTGACCAATGATTCCGATGGCGAGCTCCGATCGGGCGTGTATTCTCCGTATCGTTCCGGACGGGACCAGCGCCAAGCCCGTCCGCCGGAGGGTCGAGCGATGGGTGATCTCGCGTTGGAAGTGCCGCTGGTCGGCCAGAAGACCAGCTATTCCGGCCAGCCGCTTATGCAGCCCGGCGCCGATGGCAAGCTTCGGCAGCATGGCTTCATGGTATGCTGGCTCGCTTCGGCGGAAATGGTTTCATACTATTATCGCGCCGGCCCGCGACAGGGTCTCCCCGATGTCTGGAAGCCGGACAAGGGCCTGACCCTGAAAGCCATCGACGATCTGGCCAAGATCGAAGGTCTGAAGCGGCTCGCCAAGCCCGCCGATGGCCTGACGACGGCGTCCGTCGAACAACTGCTCAGGGCCAATGGACCGATCTGGGCCGCTGGCAACTATATGGACGCCTATCCGACCGCCGGCCATGTCATCGTTCTGTTTGGCGTCATGGGCGGACAGATTGCATTCAACGATCCTTGGGAACCCCAACGCAAGGTCAAGCCGGTGGATTGGATCTCCAGCAAGATGCTGAACATCCCAAACGCGATGCTAGTCAAGGATCAGACACGGTCCTGAGCGGCGACGCGCCTGGCCGCTCGACCTTGCATTCCGGCCAGACGCTGACCGCCGAGAGACAGCGGCTCAAATATCGGGGGTGATCGACACGCTGGATGGAACAGGCGAGTTGTCGAAAGGCAGCAGCGCTGCCGGCTGAACGGAATTTAAACCGCGCCGTGTCAAAGCGGTATTGAGCCCGTAGAAGCCGGACGTCGCATGATTCGCAAGACCTTCCTTCCGCCACTCATGCTGGCTCTCGGCCTGGCCCTGCCAGGGGCCGGCTGCGTTCAGCAAAGCGCCGGTTACAACGCCGGCGCGGGCCCGCAATACCGTCTCGACAATATCGGCGCGGCCCCGCTCGCCTTCGTCCGCTTCTGCATGAGCTATCGCAGCGAATGCAGCCCGGGCGGAGACAGGAACTCCGTCGTCACGCTGACGCCGTCGCTGATGGCACAGGTCGAGCGGGTCAATGCCGGCGTCAACAGCCGCATCCAGCCGATCACCAAGACCGGCCAGGGACCGATCAACGTCTGGCGCCTCAACCCGGCGAGCGGCGACTGCAACGACTACGCCGTGACGAAACGGCACGAGTTGATGAAACTGGGCGTGCCCGGCAGCGCCTTGCTGCTGGCGGTGGCGCTCACCAGCACTGGCGAGGGCCATCTCCTGCTGGTGCTGCGCTCCGATCACGGCGATCTCGTGCTCGACAACCTGACGCAGTCGATCCGGCCGAGGAGCCAGACCAGCTATTCCTGGATCAAGCGCCAGTCACCCGTCGACCCCCGCATCTGGGAAAACGTCTGAACGGCGCTCCCGGGCACAAGGGTCTCAGGCTTTTGCCTTGGCCTTTGCGCGGGCGATCGACTTGACGGTCGTTCCGGCCTTGCGACCGAGCCCAATCGATTTTGCGAGCACCGAGCGCGCCTCGGCATAGGCCGGCGCGACCATCGGATAATCGGCCGGCAGGCCCCATTTGGCGCGGTACTGGTCGGGGCTGAGGCCGTATTTGCTGTTGAGATGGCGCTTCAGCGATTTGAACTTCTTGCCGTCCTCGAGGCAGATCAGGAACTCCGGCGTGATCGAGCGCCGGATCGAGACCGCCGGCACCAGCGGCTCGGCAGGCGCTGCCACGGGTTCGCCGTCGAGGCGCTCGAAGGCCGCATAGGTGCTCTCGATCAGCCCGATCAGTTCGCCGCGCGTGACGTTGTTGTGCGCGACATAGGCCGCCACGACCATCGCCGACAGGCCAAGGCGCTCTTCGTTGTTCTCGGACATGCAAGCTCTCTTGTGGCTGGAGAATTGGCGGATCTTTACAGGTTGCGACAAAGCACACTGCAAATCACTGAGGAGATGATCCATGTCTAGCGTTCGGGTTCTGCTGTTCGCAAGCTTTTTTGCACAGATGCCCGGCCAGATATCGCGACCATCGCACAGGGGACGCCGCTGAACTGTTCTGGTTGATTTGCAGGATCGCCAATTCGCCCATGGGCGCGCAGATGGCAAGCCAACCAGCGGCGGCAGCGCCACATCCTGCCGATGGCCCAGAGAAATCCCCATCCGCCACTTGCATTGTGCGCTGCAACATACGATCTACGGAAAGAGTTAGGGAAGACACGCCTCCTTTTGGGTAGCGCATACATCCGCGCTGTTTTCAGGAGATGACATTGGCAAGTTCGACAAAAGTCGGCACCTTGACCGGCGAGGGCGAAATCCGCCGGCTCTGGCCCGCGGAACGCGACCTGTTCACCGCCCATCTGCTTCGCCTCGACGCGGTGACGCGCCGCGAGCGCTTCGGCACGGCCGTCAACGACGATTTCCTCGTCAACTACGCCGTCACGACCTTCGGTGTCGGCGGGCTGGTCTATGCCTATGTCGAGGCGGGCGAGGTCCGCGGCGCGGGCGAATTGCGCGGGCTGGAGGACATCGTGGCCCGGACCGGCGAGGCTGCCTTCAGCGTCGAGAAGCCCTGGCGCCGGCGCGGCATCGGCGAGACGCTGTTCAGCCGCCTGATCACGGCGGGGCGCAATCGCGGCATCCGCACGCTCTATATGACCTGCCTGCCCGAAAACGCCGCGATGCGCCGCCTCGCGCGCAAATTCTCGGCCGATCTCGTCGGCGGCTACAGCGATGTCGAGGGCTCGATCGCGACCGGCGGGCCGACACCCTTCACCATCCTCGACGAGGCCTTCGACAACGCCAAGGGTTTCGCGACGCTGGCGCTCACGCTGCAGCGCAAATTCTGGCCGCCGGTCTTCTTCGCGCGCTCTTTGCGGGGTTGATCGCGATCAGGCCGCAGTCATCCAGAATGCCGGCGGCGGCCGGCCATCGTGGCGATCTCGACTGCGCCGGCCTGGGCCGATTTTTGAACCCGCTCAGCGGTTGAGCGAGAGCGCCGCGCCCGATTTCGTCACCGCGCCACTCATCGCGCCGCCATCGCCGGCGCGCAGCCGCGCGACCACCGTGCCGCCCTGCTGATAGAGATAGACCTCGCCGTCGCGATAATCCCAGGCCGTGACCTTCTGCAGGTCGCGATTGGCGCAACCGGCCGCGTTCGCGCGGTAGAGATCGAGCGCCGGCGCACTGGACAGCTGGACCTTGCAGGAGCCTCCCGTCGCCTCCCGCGCCGTCCAGTTGCCGATAACGCCGTCGCGCGACGAAACCGCGCCGCGCGGCTGGCTTGCGCCGGAGCCGAGCGTGGCGATCTGGCCGCCGCCGCCGCGCAGGGTCGGAACTTCTGCCGGCTGAACCGGCGGCGGGGCCGATGGCGGCTGGGCGCCGGCATTGGGGTCGAAGAACGGGTCCTGTGGCGGCGGCAGGACGCCGGGCGATGCCGGCGCCGAGGCGACCGGATAGCCACCGGGCGGCGGCAGCGGCTCGGACGTCACCGGGGCCGAGGTGATCGGCGGGGCCGATTGCAGCTGCGGCTGGCTATAGACCGGCTGCCCGGGACCGGGGCCGACGAAACGCTGCGAGCCCGCGCAGGCGGTCAGGGCCAGCAGAGGCAGAAGGCCTGCAGCCTTGAGAAGCATGGCAGGCCGTGTGTTCGTCGTCATGGGGCATCCCATCCGGTCTTCGTGCGGCGATATCGCCCGTTTCATAACAGTTGCGCCTGAACGCGGCATGACCGGGACATCCGGGCTGCTTTAGCGCAGGGCCGGCATGTTGCGAACCCATTGCTTGCGATCTGGTTCCCGGTGGCGCGGCGCGGCATAGTCATCGGTAACCCGCCCGGAGACGCCGCAATGAAGCCGCTTGCCCCCACCTCGATCGCAAAACCTTTCGCGCGCTACAGCCACGGCGTCGAGTTGCCCGCCGGGCAGCGCCTCGTCTTCTGCTCGGGGCAGCTCGGTGTCGCAGCCGACGGCGCCATTCCCGAGGACGCCCGCGCCCAGGCCGATCTCTGCTTCTCCAACATCGCCGCGATCCTCGGCGAAGCCGGCATGAGCCTCGCCGACATCGTCCGCATCAACGCCTATGTCACGGACCGCGCCTATATGAAGGCCTATATGGAGGCGCGCGACGCCCATGTCGGGACCCCGCCACCGGCCTCGACGCTGGTCATCGTCTCCGGCTTCACGCTGCCGGTCTTCAAGGTCGAGATCGAGGTCGTCGCGGCCGCGCCGGAAAAGCGCAGGAAGGCGGCGCGGACGGGGTCGGAGAAGTTCTGACCGTCGTCATTCCAGTTCGCCCGCCCAGAAGACGGTTCGCCCCCCAAAGCCCTCATCCCGAAGCCCTCATCCCGAGGAGGCCGCCGCCGTCTCGAAGGATGCTTCCAGAGCCTTCTGAACTATCCTTCGAGACGCGCCTGCGGCGCTCCTCAGGATGAGGGCTCAAGGACGAACTCTCACGCCTCCGCCCGCCAGGGATAGCTCCAGGTCTCGGTCAGCGTCTTATCGCCACTTCTCAGGAAGGCGCGCATCTCGGCGAGCTGGCCCGGCTCGACGACGATGTCGATGAAGGCGCGGAACCCTTGCGTCTTGACGTTGGGCACGATGAAGGCGCGGTCGATCCGGCCATAGGCGATCGAGGGCACGATCTCGACCTTGTCGGGCTGGCGCAGGTGATATTCGAGGTCGCCGCCGGCAAAATCGACGATGAAGCGCCGCGCGCCGGCGGTCACCGCCTCGCCCGAGCCCAGCGCCTTCGGCTTGGCCTGGTAGGTGTTGATGATCCGCCCGCCGGGGTGCAGATCGGCGGAATCGAGCATCGCGGTCAGCTTGTATCCATAGGAGAATTCGCGGCCGGGCTCGATCGGCGTCTTAGGCGTCCACAATGCCACGACGTTGTCGTTGGTCTCGTCGGTCGTCGGCAGTTCGATCAGCTCGACGAAGCCCTCGCCCCAGTCGCCCTGCGGCTCGATCCAGTAGGACGGGCGAAACTCGTAGCTGAGATCGAGATCCTGATAATGCTCGAAGACGCGGTCGCGCTGCATCAGGCCGAAGCCCCGGACATTGCGCTCGACGAAGGATGAGACCGCCTGCTGCCGGGGATTGCGCAGCGGCCGCCAGATCCATTCCCCGGTCCCGGAGTGAATCATCAGCCCATCCGAATCGTGCAGTTCGCTGCGGAAATCGTCGTGGAAGCGGCGGTCGTTCTCGCCGGTGAAGAACATCGAGGTCAGCGGCGCGAGGCCGAGCCGCTCGATCGGCTTGCGCGGGAACAGCGTCACGCCGACATCGAGCACGCTGTCGACGTCCGGATAGATATGGAAGCGGTAGGCGCCGGTGACCGAAGCCGAGTCGAGCAGGGCATAGACCGTGACGCGGTCGGCATTGGCGGCAGGCGCCTCGACCCAGAATTCCCGAAACATCGGGAATTCCTCGCCGCCGACGACGCCAGCCCCGATCGAAAGCCCCCGCGCCGACAGGCCGTAGCGCTGGTCGCGTCCGAGCAGGCGGAAATAGCTCGCGCCGATGAAGGAGATCAGCTCATCGAGCACGCGCGGATCGTTCAGCGGATAGTGCAGCCGAAAACCGGCGAAGCCGAGATTGACCGGCAGCGGCTTCTCGAACTTGACGCGGCCATAATCGAACAGGTTGGCGGAGTAGGGCACCGGCGTCGCCACGCCGTCGCGCACGACATTGACCACCACCGGCCGCGTGAACAGGAAGCCGGGATGGAACATCTGCATCCGGAAGGGCGAGCCGGTCTGGCCCAACAGCGCCCGGTCCGGCCGGAAGCGGATGTCGCGCCAGGAATCGAAGTCGAGCTTCGAGAGCGGCTCGGGCAGCGTCGGGCCGGGCTCATAGGGTACGGCGGCGATCTCGCGAGCGCGGGCGACGACCTGCTCGAACCCGAAGCGCGGCTGCGGCGGCTGGGGTGGCGCGGGCTGCGGTTCGGGCTGCTGGGCCAGCAGGGCCGACGGCGCGACGGACGCGCAGAGTACGGCGGCGAGGCCTGCCAGAATCCGGCGGCGGTCGGTCATCATCATGGTCCGGAGAAGCCCCGTCGGTCCGCGCCGCATAAGGTGCGGTCGCGCAACGACTTAGGCGATGAAATGGGGCCGGTCTAGGGCATCGGCGTGGTGGGGGCGAACCGGCTGTCTCCGCGTGCGAAAAAATGCGGCCCCCGGATCAAAAAAAACTTGTAGAGGGGGGGCGACGCACGTATATGCAGCTCACCCAATTCGCACGTGCCTGTGGCCGCGTGTCAGTCGGTGGGCATCCGGACAAGAGGCCGGACAGCCGCCAGGTGTTGGAGACGGATGGAGGGGGATGGATATCCCCTCAAATCACGCTCCCGGTTTCCTCCCAAGGGAAACTGTCACCGAACAGCGACTGGCAGCCGGAGGCGAAACCGGCGAACCCCGAATCTCCACGGGGGACGCAGCTTAAAGCAACGACGGAACGGGCTTTTTTTGGTCTCGCTGGTCCTCCAAAGACCAGCACCGAAGAGGCTTGTCCTTCATTGCCGGGCGTGCGGGGTTAATCTCCCAATCGACGGTCATCAGAGTCCGGACGTTTCGTTCGGCACATGGCGGCGTTTCCAACGCGTCGCGATGCGCTGACGACTCAAGCCGGCTTCATGTCGCATCGGCGCCGCTTGCGCCGGAGGGAGACGCGTCTCATGACCGAGCGCATCCGTGAGTTCCTTCGTACCCGCCGCGAGGATGGGCCCTGCGTCGTCATCGATCTCGATGTCGTGCGCGAGAACTACCATGCCTTCTCGCGGGCTCTTCCCGACACGCGCGTGTTCTACGCCGTGAAGGCGAACCCCGCGCCGGAAGTGCTGGCGCTGTTGGCCAAGCTCGGCTCCTGCTTCGATTGCGCCTCGGTCGTCGAGATCGAGCTCGCGCTGTCGGCTGGCGCGACCGCCGACCGCATCTCCTTCGGCAACACGATCAAGAAGGAGCGCGACGTCGTGCGCGCCATGGAGCTCGGCGTGCGCCTCTTCGCCGTCGACTGCACGGCCGAGGTCGAGAAGGTCGCCCGCGCCGCCACTGCGACGGCCGCGAAGGACGCGCGCATCTTCTGCCGCATCCTCTGCGACGGCGCCGGCGCCGACTGGCCGCTCTCGCGCAAGTTCGGCTGCGTGCCCGAAATGGCCGCGGACGTGCTCGAGCACGGCTATCGCCTGGGCCTCCAGGCCTATGGCATCTCGTTCCACGTCGGCTCGCAGCAGGCCAACATCAACGCCTGGGATTCCGCTCTGGCCTCGGCCTCGGCGGTGTTCAAGGAGTGCGCGGTGCGTGGGCTGTCGCTCTCGATGGTCAATCTCGGCGGCGGCTTCCCGGCGCGCTACCTGCGTCCGATCCCGGGCGTCCCGGCCTATGGCGATGCGATCTTCCAGGCGCTGTCGAAGCATTTCGGCAACCGCCTGCCGCAGACCATCATCGAGCCGGGCCGCGGCATGGTCGGCGATGCCGGCCTGATCGAGACCGAGGTCGTCCTGATCTCGAAGAAGGCCAAGGACGACCAGGTCGCCTGGGTCTATCTCGACATCGGCAAGTTCAACGGTCTCGCCGAGACCATGGACGAGGCGATCCGCTACCCGATCCGCAGCGCCCGCGACGGCGATGCGACGGTGCCCTGCGTGCTGGCCGGCCCGACCTGCGATTCGGTCGACGTGATGTACGAGAAGACCCCGTACATGCTGCCGTTCAGCCTTGAGATCGGCGACAAGCTGCTGATCGAGGGCACGGGCGCCTATACGACGACCTATTCGGCCGTCGCCTTCAACGGCTTCCCGCCGTTGAGGCAGTACGTCATCTGACGTCTGGCATGATGCCGAAAAGTGGGAACCGGTTTTCGGATCACATCATGCCCATGAGCTAGGCGCGGCCTCGGCCGCGCCCTGACCAATCGGGTCCGGCGAAGCGCCCTGTCATGATCGACAGGCCGTCCCAGGATCGGGGCGGAGCGTCCGCGTCTTCCAGGAACGGAAGCGCGGCCGTGGCTCCCGCCGGACCCTCTTCCACAAACCCTGTCACGTTTGGCCGCGTCCGCGCGGCGCCGGGAAGGTCTGCCGTTCAAGGCAGGCGCTCCGGCCGGAGGTGCGTCATGATCACGATCCGCGAGGAAATCGCCTCGGACATTCCGGCCCGCGAGGCCCTGCTCGACCTGTGCCTGGGCGAGCGCCGCACGGCCAAGTCGAGCGAGCGCCTGCGTGAGGGCCGGCTGCCGGCCGAAGGGCTTGCGCTCATCGCCGAGCGCGACGGCGTCGTAATCGGCACGGTGCGCCTCTGGCATGTCGCGGCCGGCGGCAAGGCGGTCCTGCTGCTCGGCCCGCTCGCGGTCGCGCCCGCGCTTCAGGGCGAGGGCGTCGGCAAGGCGATGATGCGCGAGGCGATCTGGCGCGCAGCCTGCCATGGCCACGGCGCGATCCTGCTGGTCGGCGACGCCGGGTACTATGAGCGCTTCGGCTTCTCGGGGGATCCGACCCGCGATCTCGCCATGCCCGGCCCGGTCGAGCGCGAGCGCTTCCTCGGGCTCGAGCTGCGCGCAGGCGCGCTGGCAGGCGCCATCGGCGTGCTTGTCGCAACCGGGCAAACGCACGAAAACACCCTGCCGGTCGAGCAGCCCGCCAGGCGCGCCGCTTGACGTTGCCGTGCACGGTTCCGGGTTAGCCCGGAGCCGTCACCCAACCGTCACCGATCCGTTGCGGCTCCGTCGTCGAGGGTCGTCATGACCCCCGTAAAGGCGGGGTTATGGCGCAGGCGGTTCTGACGACGGGCATGACGAGGGAGTGGAGCGCATCGCGCTGGCGACCGCGGCCTGCCACGGTCCTGGCCTTTGCGCTGCTCGCGCCTTCCCTCGTCCTGCTTGCGCTGTTCACCTACTGGCCCGTCCTGCAGGTCCTGTGGCAGTCGTTCCACGGGCAACTCCGTGTCGGAGGCCCGCAGGCCTATATCGGCGCGGATAACTTCCTCAAACTTTTCGCCGACACGGCCTTCCGCAAGGCGCTGGTCAACAACCTCGTCTATGCCTTCGGCACGGTGGTCCCGAGCCTCGTGCTGGCGCTCGGCTTCGCCATGGCTCTGGCGAAATCCAGCAGGGTGAACGCGCTGTTCCGGGCGCTGTTTTTCCTGCCGGTGCTGCTCCCGCTGGTCGCGGCCGCCTCGATCTTCCTGTTCCTGTTCCTGCCCAATGTCGGACTGATCGACTACCACCTCGCCAAGCTTGCGATCTCGGGCCCGAACTGGCTCGGCGATCCCGATGTCGCGCTCTACGCGATCATGGGCCTGACGATCTGGAAGAACGCCGGCTATTACATGCTGTTCTTCCTGGCGGGCCTGCAAGCGGTGCCCGCCGATGCCTATGAGGCCGCAATCCTCGACGGCGCCGGCCCCTGGCAGCGGCTGCGCTGGGTCACCCTGCCCTATCTCAAGCCGACCATCGGCTTCGTGCTGGTGATCGGACTGCTCAATGTGGTCACCCAGGTCGATCACGTCTTCGTCCTGACCAAGGGCGGCCCGTCCGATTCAACCAACCTGCTGCTGTTCTACATCTACCAGCAGGCCGTCGAGAACTACGACGCCGGCCGCGCCGCCGCCGGCACGCTGGTCATGCTTGCGCTGTTGCTCGTCGTCACCTCGTCCTCGCTGCGCACGCTCGAACGCTCCTTCGGGGAGCGCGATCAATGAGCGTCGCCAACCGCGAGATGTCGCCAAGGCTCGGCTACGCCGCGACGCTGTTGATCGCGGCGCTCTGGATGGTGCCGTTTCTCTGGATGCTGGTCGCGGCCTTCAACCCCGAAAGCATCGGGGCTGGCATGGCCTCGCTGGTTCCCTCCTATGTGCCGACGCTGGCGAATTTCCGCGAGGCCTGGGCTTCGGCCGATTTCCCGCGCTACGGCCTGAACACCATGATCATCAGCCTCGGCATCCTCGCCGTGCAGGTCGTCACGATCACGCTCGCCGGCTACGCCTTCGCGCGTCTCGAATTTCCCGGCCGGACCCTGTGTTTCTATCTCTTCCTGCTGCAGCTCATGCTGGCGCCGGTCGTGCTGATCGTCCCCAACCTGACGACGATCGCGAAGCTCGGTCTCTACGATACGCTGCTGGGCGTGATGGCGCCCTATTTCGCCTCCGCCTTCGGCACTTTCCTGATGCGTCAGGCCTTCAAGGCGATCCCGCGCGAACTGGAGGAGGCCGCCCTGATCGATGGCGCCAATGTCTGGCAGCGCATTGGCCTGATCTACCTGCCGTTGGCGAAACCTTCGCTCGTCGCCTTCTCGATCGTCTCCGTCACAGCCCACTGGAACGAATTCCTGTGGCCGCTGATGGTGATCAACTCACCCGATCTGCGTCCGCTCACCGTCGGCCTCGCCTCCTTTACGCGCGGCGCCGAGGGCGCACAGGCCTGGGGCGTGATCGCGGCGGGCACGCTGCTGGTCAGCGCGCCCCTGCTGATCGCCTTCGCATTGTTCCAGCGTGCCTTCGTCAACTCCTTCGTCTCCTCCGGCATCAAATAAGGGAAACCATCATGACGACCACCCGTCGCACAATGCTCGCGGGCGCCGCGCTCAGCCTCACCTTCGCGCTCTCGCCCGCCTTCGCTCAGGCTCCAACCGAGATCGAGCTGTTCTTTCCCGTCCCCGTCGACGGCCAGCTCGCCCGCGACATGGCCGCCCTGCTCAAGGAGTTCAACGAGAAGAACCCCGCGATCAAGGCGACGCCGGTCTATACCGGCTCCTATGACGAGACCCTGATCAAGACCCGCGCCGCCATGAAGGCCGGCAAGCCGCCGGCTGCCGTCATCATGTCGGCGAACTTCCTGCTCGACCTCAAGATCGAAGGCGAAATCCAGCCGCTCGATGCGATGATCAAGGCCGACGGCAAGAGCAACGACCAGTTCATGGGTCAGTTCTTCGACGCGCTGCATGGCAACGCGGTGCTTGATCGCCAAGTCTACGGCGTGCCCTTCCACAACTCGACACCGCTGCTCTACGTCAACACCGATCACCTCAAGGAAGCCGGCCTCGATCCCGACAAGCTGCCCGCGAACTGGGAAGAGCTGGTCACGACCGCCAAGAAGCTGACCAGGCGCGACGGCGACCGCGTCACCCGCTGGGGCATGATGATGCCCTCCAACTACGATTACGGCGGCTGGATCCTGCAGGCCCTGACCCATTCCAACGGCGGCCAGTGGTTCAATGTCGATTACGGCGGCGAGGTCTACTACGATACCCCTTCAATGCTCGGCGCGCTGACCTTCTGGTCCGACCTCGTCAGCAAGCACAAGGTCCACCCGGCCGGGGTGCAGGCGGGCGGCGCGGTCTCCGGCGCCTTCCTTTCCGGCCAGACCTCGATGATGCTGCTCTCGACCGGTTCGCTGACCCATATCCGCACCAACGCCAAGTTCCCCTACAAGGTCGCTTTCGTGCCGAAGAACGTCCGCAACGAGGTTCCGATCGGCGGCGCCTCTCTGGTGATCCCGGCAGGCGTCGAGGGCGAACGCCGCAAGGCCGCCTGGACGCTGATCAACTGGATGACCTCGCCGGAGAAGTCCGGCTGGTGGAGCCGCGCGACCGGCTATTTCGCACCCAACAAGGCCTCCTACGACCTGCCGGAGATGAAGGAGTTCATCGCCAAGAACCCCGACGCCGGCATCGCGGTAAGCCAGCTCGCCGTCGCCAAGCCCTGGTTCGCAACTTACAAGACCGTGCCCGTGCGCAAGGCGATCGAGGACGAACTTGCCGCCGTGCTCTCCGGCAAGAAGCAGCCCAAGGAAGCGCTCGTCGCCGCCCAAAAGCAGGCCGACGACATCATGAAGCCCTATGTCGAGCAGACCGCGCTGAAGCTGCCGACGAACTGACGTCGGCCGCGCTTTCTTCCCGAGATGGCCGGGCCAAGCCCGGCCATGACGCCTTTGGACATCCCGATCATGCTCATCGCCCACATTACCGATCTGCACATCCGCCCACGCGGCAAGCCGGCCTATCGCGTCTCCGAGACCAACGCGCTGACCGAGCGCGCGCTCGATGCGGTGATGGCGCTGAGGCCGCGACCCGCCGTGCTCGTCATCACCGGCGACCTGACCGATTGCGGCCTGCCCGAGGAGTACGCGCTGCTGCAAAGCCTGCTCGCCCGACTTGACATGCAGGTGCTGATGGTTCCGGGCAATCACGACCGCCGCGACAATCTGATTGCGGGCTTGGCGCTCGATCCGCATACGGCTCTCGACTCCGGCTTCGTCCAGTTTTCCGCCGATCTCGGCCCGATGCGGCTGATCGGGCTCGACACGCTGGTGCCCGGCCAGAGCGCCGGCGCGCTCTGCGCAAAGCGGCTCGCCTTTCTCGAAAAGGCGCTGGATAGCGCCAGCGGCAAGCCGGTCGCGATCTTCATGCATCATCCGCCCTGTGATTGCGGCATCGCCCATATGGACGCGATCCGCCTGCTTGAGGGCGCGAATGAATTCGCCGCCATCGTGGCGCGCCATCCGAATGTCGAGCGCATCCTCTGCGGCCATCACCATCGGCCGATCGTGACGCGCTTTGCCGGCACGATCGCGCAGATCGCGCCGAGCGTGACGCATCAGGTGACGCTCGACCTGAACGAGACCAGCGACTCGACCTTTCACATGGAGCCGGCTGCCTATCTGCTGCATTCCGTCCGGGACGGCGCGGGCTTCGTCAGCCACACGGCTTATGTCGAACGCTTCCCGGGGCCCTATCCCTTCGTGCTCGATGCCGATTATCCCGGCGCGCATGTCTGATGGCCGGGTTGAGAATTGACGCTGGAAGCTATGCCCAATAGAGGCTAGCCGCATATGAGCCCTCATCCCGAGGAGCTGCGCCAGCAGCGTTTCGACGAATGTCCAGCACTCACTGGAGCATCGTTCGAGGCGCAGGCTTCGCCTGCTCCTCGGGATGGGGGCTCCGTAGTTTCGCAATGCTTGTTTGAAGGAACCCGCCCATGACCACCTGGCCCATGCACGGCAAGATCAGCGGCCCGATCGTGATGATCGGCTTCGGCTCGATCGGCCGCGGCACGCTGCCGCTGATCGAGCGGCATTTCGAGTATGACCGCTCGCGCTTTGTCGTGATCGATCCCGATGATGCCGACCGGGCGTTGCTCGACGAGCGCGGCATCCGCTTCATCCAGCAGGCGGTCACCCGCGAAAACTATCAGGACATGCTGAAGCCGCTGCTGACCGAAGGCGGCGGACAGGGTTTCTGCGTCAACCTCTCGGTCGACACCGGCTCGCTCGACATCATGCAGCTCTGCTCGGATCTCGGCGCGCTCTATATCGACACCGTCAACGAGCCCTGGATCGGCTTCTATTTCGACGCCAGCAAGGGGCCGGAAGCGCGCTCGAACTATGCGCTGCGCGAGGCCACGGTTGCGGCCAAGCATGCACGCCCGGCCGGCACGACGACGGCCGTCTCCTGCTGCGGCGCCAATCCCGGCATGGTCTCCTGGTTCGTCAAGCAGGCGCTGCTGAACATCGCCGCCGATACAGGCGTCCAGACGCCCGAGCCCAAGACCCGCGCCGATTGGGGCCAGCTTGCGCAGACGCTGGGCGTCAAGGGCATCCACATCGCCGAGCGCGACACGCAGCGGGCGAAACATCCCAAGCCGCGCGACGTCTTCGTCAACACCTGGTCGGTCGAGGGCTTCGTCTCCGAGGGCATGCAGCCGGCCGAACTCGGCTGGGGCACGCACGAGACCTGGATGCCCGAGAACGGGCGCACCCATGCGCAGGGCTGCCAGGCCGCGATCTATCTGCTCCAGCCCGGAGCCAACACCCGCGTACGCTCATGGTGCCCGACGCCCGGCCCGCAATACGGCTTCCTCGTGACGCATAACGAGTCGATCTCGATCGCGGATTATTTCACCGTGCGCGACGCGTCGGGCAAGGCGGTCTATCGGCCGACCTGCCATTACGCCTACCACCCGGCCAATGACGCGGTGCTGTCACTGCACGAGATGTTCGGCAATGCCGGCCGCGTGCAGGAGGAACACCACATCCTCGAGGAGAACGAGATCGTCGATGGCATCGACGAACTCGGCGTGCTGCTCTACGGCCATGGCAAGAACGCCTACTGGTACGGCTCGCAGCTCTCGGTCGAGGAAACCCGCCGGATCGCGCCCTACCAGAACGCCACGGGCATGCAGGTGACCTCGGCCGTGCTCGCGGGCATGGTCTGGGCGCTGGAAAACCCGACCGCCGGCATCGTCGAGGCCGACGAGATGGATTTCCGCCGCTGCCTCGAAGTGCAGACGCCCTATCTCGGCCCGGTCACCGGCGCCTATACCGACTGGACCCCGCTCGACGGCCGCCCGGGCTTCTTCCCCGAGGACATCGACACCAGCGACCCCTGGCAGTTCCGCAACATTCTGGTGCGGTGACATCCATCATTCTCGGGCGGCGCAAAGCGCCGACCCGGGAATCTCTTGCCGGAGATGCTCGGGTCTTTGCCCGAGCATGACGCGCTAGCTGGCTATCCGAAAGATTTCGCGGCCCGTTTCGCCGGGATCGAGCAGGAAGCGGCCGATCGCGCTCTGGATGCCGACAGCCTTCTCCGCGACGTCGCGCGCGACCTGCAGCGCGCCTTCGGCTGCCTCCGCCGCGTGCTCGTTGCTTTCGTTCAGCTGACCGAGCCGGGTCGCGACCTGCTGGAAGCCGTCGGCGGCCCGCACGACATGGCCAGCAATATCGAGCGTAAGCCCCTTCTGCGCCGAGATCGCCGACCCGACCGAGGTTGCAAGCTCGTTCAGTTCGCAGACCGAATCGGCGATGACGGCGACGGCTTCGACAGCCTCGCGGCTGGCGTTCTGCATGGCGAGAATCTGGATGCGGGCATCCTGTGTCGCCTTGCTGGTCTGGGTCGCCAGCGCCTTGACTTCGCTGGCGACGACGGCAAAGCCGCGCCCAGTCTCGCCGGCACGCGCCGCTTCGATCGTGGCGTTGAGCGCCAGCAGGTTGGTCTGCCGTGCGATCTCGCCGATCGAATCGAGGATGTCGCTGATCGACTGCGAGGCCGCCGCCAGATTGGCGATGGTCGCATTGGTGTTCATCGCGTTCTGCGCCGCCTGTTCGGCGACCTGCGCCGACTGGCTGGACTGACGATCGACCGTCCGCAGCGCGCTGACCAGTCCGTCCGTGGCGCGCGCGACACTTTGCGCGTCGTCGGAAGCAGCCTGGGCCGTATGCTTCAGAGCCTCGGCATTTTCGCGCGCCGTCGCGACGGAGGCGGTGACGACCGACGAATTCAGTTCGAGCTCGCGCGTTGCGAGCGCGAGTTCGGAGACCTCGTCGCCGATCCGCGCATCGAGTTCGCAGGCAAGTTCGATCAGCGAGGCGCCAGCCGGCGCCTGCGTCTCGGCATGAGCGTGGTCATCGATGCGCCAGCCGATCGCGTCCGCGAGAGCGGCAAGCTGCGGTGTTACGGCAAAGCGGCGGATATGGTCGCTATCGCCATGCCTGATCGCTTCCGCAAGTTCTTCGAGCTGGGCCGCCAGCGCTGCTGCCCTGCGCATCGCGACGACGATGCCAATGGTGGCGGCGACACAGCCAAGCGCCAGCGCCCAGACTTGCCCGACGATACTGAAAGCGACGATCACGACAACAATCACGGCCGCAAATCCGGTCAGCCGGATCCGCTTTGCTAGCTTCACGCCTGGTCCCTCCCCCGAGGATAGCGTTATCGCATCGACTGAAACGTCGAGCGATACCTGCCTTCTACGCGAGAATGTCTGAACGATGGTTTCACGATCGACAGATGAGGGGATTGCATGCCGCAACGACATGCCGCCTGCCAGCAAGGCGAGAGGGCAGGGAATGCCGTTGGTTTGAGGACGAAAGCGCTCATTTTGACTCAAATTCCGTGACGCAGGCTATGCGACGGCAATCATTTGCGTCGGCTCGCCTTGTCGTCGGCCGAGCATGCATTCGACATAGTCCGAAATACATAGACCGGCGGCGGGCTCTCAGATTCGCGTGGTCTCGACCGGCACCGAGAACGACCGCTTCACCTGCCCGAGCGCAAAACTCGATTCGATCGAAGCGACGTTGTCGAGCCGGGTCAGCTTGTCCTTGAGGAAGCGCTCATAGGCCCCGAGGTCGCTGACGATGATGCGCAGGAGGTAGTCGCGCTGTCCGGTCATCAGGTAGCAGTCGGCAACCTCCGGCCAGCGGGTGACGGCCGCGGCGAAACGGTCGAGTTCCTCCTCGCGCTGGCGCTCCAGCTTGATCGAGGCGAAGACATTGACCGGCAGGCCGAGCTTGTCCTGGTCGACGATGGCGACATAGCCCGTGATCACGCCGGCCTCCTCCAGCAGCCGGACGCGGCGCGCGCAGGGGCTGGGCGAGAGACCGACGCGGTCGGCGAGGTCATGGTTGCTCATGCGACCATCAGCCTGCAGCGCCTGCACGATGCGCCGGTCGATCTCGTCGAGTTTGTATTCTGGCATGTTTATTCGCTTTCGATCGCCAGATTAGCGGAAAGCACCAATTGAGGAAGCCTGGCTTCCGGTCTTTGGCTGCCATCGCTGCGGAAAGCGTGCATGATCGCGCCTCTGCCGTGGAGCGCTCGATGTCCGACCCCCGCCTGCCCCTGCTTGCCGAGCTGGAAAAGAAGATCCTCTGGCTGGCGTCCTGGACGATCCACAACGCCAACCATCTGCGCGAGAGCAGCGACGGCATGAAGGTCGGCGGGCATCAGGCCTCCTCAGCCTCGCTCTGCACCATCATGACCGCGCTCTACATGGCGGCACTGAAGCCGCAGGATCGGGTCGCGGTGAAGCCGCACGCTTCGCCGATCTTCCATGCGATCAACTATCTGATGGGGCTGCAGACCCGCGAAAAGCTGGAGAACTTCCGCGGCTACAAGGGCGCGCAAAGCTATCCCTCCCGCACCAAGGACATCGACGATGTCGATTTCTCGACCGGCTCGGTGGGCCTCGGCGTCGCGCAGACGCTGTTCTCCTCGCTGACGCAGGACTATCTGCGCGGCCATGGCTGGGGCACGGACCGGCCCGAAGGCCGCATGGTTTCGCTGATCGGCGATGCCGAGCTCGACGAGGGCAACATCTTCGAGGCCCTGATGGAGGGCTGGAAGCACGGCCTGCGCAACACCTGGTGGGTGATCGACTATAACCGCCAGTCGCTTGACGCCGTCATTCGCGAGGGACTTTACGACCGCTTCGAGACGATGTTCAAAAACTTCGGCTGGGACGTCGTGACGCTGAAATACGGGGCGCTGCAGAAGGCCGCCTTCAAGGAGAAGGGCGGCGAGCGGCTGAAGGCATGGATCGATTCCTGCCCGAACCAGCTCTATTCCGCATTGACCTTCCAGGGCGGCGCGGCCTGGCGCAGGCGCCTGATGGACGATCTCGGCGATCAGGGGCCAGTGACGAAGCTGATCGAGGCGCGCTCCGACGCCGAGCTCTCCAAGCTGATGTGCAATCTCGGCGGCCACGATCTGCCCTCGATCCTCGAGGCTTTCGAGGCTGTCGATCATGATCGGCCGGTCTGCTTCCTCGCCTATACCGTCAAGGGTTTCGGCCTGCCGCTGGCCGGCCACAAGGACAACCATGCCGGGCTGATGACCAAGGAGCAGATGGCTGGTTTCCAGACCGCCAACGGCGTCCGCCCCGGCCATGAATGGGATCTGTTCGAGGGGTTGTCGCTGCCGGACAGCGAGATTCGCGCCTTCCTCGACAAGGTGCCGTTCTTCGCCGAGGGGCGCCGTCGCAGGAGCGCGCCGAAGCTGCCGGTCCCCGACAAGCTCGAGGCCGGAATCCAGCCGGTGATGTCGACCCAGATGGGCTTCGGCAAGGTGCTGGACGATCTCGCCAAGCGCGGCGGCCCGCTTGCCGACCGTATCGTCACGACCGCGCCCGACGTCACCGTCTCGACCAATCTCGGGCCGTGGGTGAACCGGCGCGGGCTGTTCGCCAAGGCGGAGATGGCCGACACCTTCAAGGACGAGCGCATCCCCTCGATGCAGAAATGGGAGTTCTCGCCCAAGGGCCAGCACATCGAGCTCGGCATCGCCGAGATGAACCTGTTCATCAACCTCTCGGCGCTCGGCCTGTCGCATTCGATCTTCGGCGAGCGATTGATCCCGATCGGCACGCTCTACGATCCCTTCATCTCGCGCGGCCTCGATGCCCTGAATTATGCCTGCTACCAGGACGCCCGCTTCATGGTGGTGGCGACGCCGTCCGGCGTCACGCTCGCACCTGAAGGCGGCGCGCATCAGTCGATCGCGACGCCGCTGATCGGGATGAGCCAGGACGGACTTTGCGCCTTCGAGCCGGCCTTCGTCGACGAGCTTGCGGTGATGATGCGCTGGTCCTTCGACTACCTCCAGAAGGACGGAGAGGGCGATCCCGACGAGCGGACATGGCTGCGCGACGAGACCGGCGGCTCGGTCTATCTCAGGCTCTCGACGCTGCAGGTCGAGCAGCCCAAGCGAACAATGACGCGGGAGCTGGAGCGCGAAATCATCGACGGCGCCTACTGGCTCCGTAAACCCGGGCCCAATGCTTCCGTGGTCATCGCCTATACCGGCGCGGTCGCGGCCGAAGCCATCGAGGCGGTCGGCCTGCTGGCCGAAGATCGCCGCGATGTCGGACTGCTCGCGATCACCTCGGCCGATCGGCTCAATGCCGGCTGGCAGGCGGCCGAACGGGCGCGCCAGCGCGGCAACCACGACGCGACCAGCCATGTCGAACGGCTGCTCGGCGAGATCTCGCGCGATTGCGGCATCGTCTCGGTGCTGGACGGGCATCCGGCGACTTTGGCGTGGCTCGGCAGCGTGCGTGGTCACAGGCAGAAAGCGCTCGGCGTCGAGCATTTCGGCCAGACCGGCACGACGGCCGACCTGTACCGCCATTTCGGCATCGACGCGAACGCGATCGTCCATGCGGCGCAGGCCGCCGCTCCGGGGCGGCCGGTGCGTTATCTCAAGGCGCTGCCGTAGATTCTACACGTCATTCTCGGGCGAAGCGAAGCGCGGACCCGAGTATCGCATGACGCGAAGACACTGGTTTCCGAGATGGCCGGGTCAAGCCCGGCCATGACGGCGATCGTCAGAAACGCGGGGTCTCGAAGGTGTTGGCGAAGGGATTGCGGCCCGCGCCGATGCGGCCGGGCAGCGTATCCTCGCCATAGAAGCTGCCAGTGTTGGAATAGACCGGCGCGGAGGCGAAATGCTGGCTGGCGTAACGGTTCAGCGTGCCGACCGGCACGACCTTTCCAGCGTCGAAATAGCTGCGCTTCTGCACGGTGATGCGCAGCGGGCCGCGCCGCCCCTGCGCCTCGGCGACGGACGCCAGAACGGTCGAGCCCGCGAGCGAAACGGCAAGGATGGCGGCAAGGCGCGTGAGCGAACGCATGAAGGCGACTCCGGAAAAGCGGCGATCCGCAGGATATGGGAACGAAACGGTCAGGCAGAAGCCTAACCTACCGTAGTTAACGATTTTGTCAGCGCCGCATTATCGCCAGAGCGGATAGCTGCCGCCGCTCCTCTCTTCCAGCCGGATGACCCCGCCATTCCGGTCGCGCACGACCCGGCGCGTGCCGGGCTCGTAGAAGGTCGAGCTGGCGCAGGTCGGCGCTACGTTGGCGCGGGCGGCGAAATAGGTCAGCGCCGATGATTTGCGCTCGCTCGGCGGGAACTGGAGCCTGTCGATCATGCAGGCGAGCGGTCCGGCATCGGCCGTCTGCGCGCCGGGTGCGCAATAGAAGCCGCCCAGCGCGAAATCGGCCGTCTCGAAGGCATTGCGGAAGACGATGCAGGTCCGCGTCCGCCCGTCGAGTTCGCGGTAGAACAGATCGCGCCCGGTAAAGCGGCCCCAGCGCGTCGTCATATCGTAGGTCGGACCGCCGACGCGGGGCGCCAGCACGCGCAGGGCGTCGAACTGCCAGAACACCGGCGTCGTCATGGTGAAAGGGAAGGCGCTGTCGTTGCGCTCGGCCAGGATGATCGCGGCGAAGGCCTGCCCGGTCGCCGCGCCGCCAAACAGCAGGCCCTCCTCGCGCCCTCGGGTCGGATGCGTCGCCGTGATCGGAGCCGCCTTGACGCTGGCGAGCGGCTCAACCGGCCAGTTCATCGCCGGCTTGCCGCGGGTGACCGTCGGCACCCAGCCCGAGATCCACCATGCGACGATGAGGACCATCAGGAACACCCCGGCGCCGAGCGCTAGGAAGAAGAACCTCGCCGTGCCCATCGCCAGCCGGCCGGTGGCGCCGAGAACCGTCATCGCCTGTGTTCGCGTATCGGACATGTCTTGTCGCTCGAATTCGGCCGTTATCGTTTCGCGCCGGTTTTGGCGGGCTCGGCCACTGCTGCGCTCTTGCTGCGCAGGGCCGGGGCCGCGCCATCGGCGTCGAGCCAGGACGCCTTGCGCCCCGAAGCCGCCAGACGCGGCGGCGCGCAGGCCGGCTGCCGTGCCAGTTCCGTGCGCGAGAAGGCCGTCCGCAACGCCTTGTCCTCGCCGGCGCTGAGCAGGCTGATCTTGTCGATCAGGCAGACCAGTTGCTGGCGGTCGGCCGGCCGGCTCGCGCCGCCGCACCACCAGCCGCTCAGGCCGAGCGGCAGATCTCCCGCGCTCTTGCGGAAGGCGATGCAGGAACGGCTGCTCTGGCCGTCGCTCAGCGTCGTATCGGCGGTCTCGACCTGGCCGAAGCGCGTCTCGATCGCAGTCGGCACGCCGCTGCGCTGCACCGACATGCCGCGTTCGGCTGCCTCACGGACGGCCGCGATGATGAAGGGCTGCTGCGGCGCGGCATCGCCGCTCTCGCTGACCAGCCGCAATTGCAGATGCGGACGCGCCTCGGCGAACGCGCCGAAGGTCAGCACGTCCTGCCGGCGCGATCCGGTCTGGTTGCGCAGCGCCTCATGGACCGGCTGCTGGCGGTCGAGTTCGGCTGAATCCAGACCAAACATCGCGATCGGCCGGGCGATTCTGGTCCATTCGTCGCCGATGGCCGCGATCTGGCGTGGTTCCTGGCGCACGTCGCGGACGGGACGGATTTCCGGCGCGGGCTGTACGGTCAATGTGGCGAGGCTGTTCTCGCTTGGGCCCGGCGACAATGCGGTCACCAGAGCGGTCGCGAGCCCGACGCCGGTCAGCGCCGCGATACCGCGCCAGACCAGGCCGCCGGCGAAGCCGAAGCGGAAGCCGCGAAAACGGATGGCGGAGTGTGCGACCCTGATCAAGAAAGCGAAGCCGGTCTCGGCCATGTCGGCGAGCCGGATCAGCGCCGCGACCGGATCGAAGCCGGGACCGCGCGCGCCCATCTCGGCGCCGGGGCCGGCCAATGCCGAGGCTCCACGGCGGGCCGGCAAGAGCTGGCGCATTCTGTCCAGCAGAAGCAATGCGAATTGACGCGACACGACCGAACCCACACGCTCTGGCCGCCATTCTGCGCGGACGGCCTGTCTTCATCCGGAGGGAAGACTGCAGGCTTCCAGGTCAGCGCGCGGTTACCGGTGGACCGGAATCGCCAAACAGCGTGAAGGGGCGGTCAAGGAGGACGGTTAACGCGGCGGTCGTCGCGTCGCCCGGCCTGCGTCGAGATTGACTTTTCGGGATTTCCGGTGTTTTCACGAGCAGCGACTGGCGGACATGACCGTCGGATCGCATGACGCATCAAGGCTTCGGGACTGGCCCTGTGACCCTCCGTCAGACGACGACGAAACGCACGACCAAAACGACGACCGGCACGACCGGTACGTCGCGCTGACGCGTCGCCTTTCGTTCCGGGTCCTCTCCCCCCGGCGGGGGCTCAAGCCGAACCCGCCACTGTGATGGCGCGGGACGGCGCCTCCGGGAGAGACCAGACGGTCCAATCCAAAAGGAACATCACGATGAGCTTCAAGGTCGCGGTTGTCGGCGCCACCGGTAATGTGGGTCGCGAAATGCTCGACATTCTGGCCGAGCGCGCCTTTCCGGTCAGCGAGGTCGTGGCGCTGGCCTCCTCGCGCTCGATCGGCACGGAGGTCTCCTTCGGCGACCGGACGCTGAAGTGCAAGGCGCTGGAGCATTACGATTTTTCCGACACCGACATCTGCCTGATGTCGGCCGGCGGCGAGGTCTCGAAGGAATGGTCGCCCAAGATCGGCGCCAAGGGCTGCGTCGTGATCGACAATTCGTCCGCGTGGCGCATGCACCCGGATGTGCCGCTGGTCGTGCCGGAGGTGAACGCTGCGGCCGCCGCCGGCTTCACCAAGATGAACATCATCGCCAATCCGAACTGCTCGACGGCGCAGCTCGTCGTGGCGCTGAAGCCGCTGCATGACAAGTATGTGGTCAAGCGCGTCGTCGTCTCGACCTATCAGTCGGTTTCGGGCGCCGGCAAGGAGGGCATGGACGAGCTCTTCAACCAGACGCGGGCCGTGTTCTCGGCCGGCGAGGTCGTGACCAGGAAGTTCCCCAAGCGCATCTCCTTCAACCTCATCCCCCACATCGACGTCTTCATGGAGGACGGCTTCACCAAGGAAGAGTGGAAGATGATGGCGGAGACCAAGAAGATCCTCGACAAGAATATCAAGCTGACCGCGACCTGCGTGCGCGTGCCGGTCTTCATCGGCCATTCAGAGAGCGTCAACATCGAGTGCGAGAAGCCGATCACGGCCGACGAGGCGCGCGAGGTGCTGCGCACCGCGCCCGGCATCCTCGTGATCGACAAGCATGAGCCCGGCGGCTACATCACGCCCCATGAGGCGGCAGGCGAAGACGCGACCTATATCTCGCGCATCCGCGAGGATGCGACGGTCGAAAACGGCCTCGCCTTCTGGTGCGTCTCCGACAATCTGCGCAAGGGCGCGGCCCTGAACGCGATCCAGATCGCCGAGGTGCTGGTCAACCGCAAGCTGATCCAGCCGAGGAAGAAGGCCGCCTGAGCGCAGCCGGCAAGCATTGCTTCGGTCGAGGCGGGCGTGATGCCCGCCTTTTTCATGAGGTGGCCGCGCATGGTCGCCGTTCGATCTTTGCGCAACGCGCGGCGATGCGAATCGATTAGCCTTCAGGCGTCCTCTTCCGCCGCGCCCGGTCCTTTGCCAAACCTCCCGCTCCCAGAACCGCCCCTCGCGCCGGCACGGCCACAAGCGGCGCCTGCCGCATCGCTGCGGAGCGACAACGGCCTGCGCGGCATTGCGCTGATCCTGCTCTCGACCTTCTTCCTGACGGGGTCCGACGTCACCTCGAAATATCTGACGGCGTCGATCCCGCCGATGCAGGTGACCTGGCTGCGCTACTGCGTCTTTACCGCGATCATGCTCGCCATCGTCTGGCGCAATGGCGGCATGGCAAGGCTGGCGACGACGCGGCCGCTGCTGCAGGTCCTGCGTGGGCTTGGCGTCGCCGCCTCGTCGATCATCTTCGTGATCTCGCTGAAATACCTGCCGATCGCCGATGCGACGGCGACGAGTTTCGTCACGCCGCTCTTCGTCACGGCCCTGTCGATCCCGATGCTCGGCGAAAAGGTCGGCTGGCGGCGCTGGACCGCGACGATCGTCGGGCTTGCCGGCGTGGTGATCGTGGTCCGGCCGGGCGGCGCGGGCTTCCAGTCGGCCTCGCTGCTGCCGGCCGTTTCGGCGATGACCTGGGCTTTCGCGATGATCATCACCCGGATGATGAGCGCCACCGAAAGCCCGCTGACGACGTTGGCGTGGTCGGCTTTGATCGGTCTCGTCATCATGACCCTGCTGCTGCCGCTGCACTGGCAGCCGCCCTCGACCACGACGCTGCTGCTGGGTGCATTCATCGGCGTCGCCTCGACGATCGGCCACTGGCTCGTCATCCTCGCCTTCCGCCATGCCGACGCCTCGCTGCTGGCGCCGTTCTCCTATGCGCAACTGCTCTGGGCCTCGCTCTTCGGCTTCTTCCTTTTTGCGGTGCTGCCGGACATCTGGACGCTGGTCGGCGCGGTGATCATCGCGGCGTCGGGCCTCTACACCGCCCATCGCGAGCGCCTGCGGGCACGTCGGGTGTTGGCTGCCGCCTGAGACCGGCGCGAAATCCCTGTTCAAGGCTCGTTCGCGCGCTATCTTCAAACAGCGCGACCGGCCCCGAATCGTATCAGCGGACAACCATGCCCGACCAGACCCTTCGCTCCGGCCTCAGCCGGCGGGCTCTCATCACTGGTGTGGGCGCGAGTAGCCTTGCCGCCTGTTCGCCGCTGAGCATGATCAACACGGTGCTGCCGAGCGATGGCGGCTCCAGACTTGCCGCGCGCGACGTGGCCTATGGCGGCGATCCGCGCCAGCGGCTCGACATCTACGTGCCCGAGAGCGCTCCCGCGAATGCACCGGTGATGATGTTCATCTATGGCGGCGGCTGGAACGACGGCTCGAAGAACGACTATTCCTTCGTCGGACACGCCTTCGCCTCGCGCGGCTTCGTCACCGTCGTACCCGACTACCGGCTGGTGCCGCAGGTGCGGTTTCCCGATTTTCTCCATGATTGCGCGCAGGCGCTGCGCTGGACCCAGGACAATATCGCAGGCCAGGGCGGCGATCCCGGCAGGGTGCATCTCAGCGGCCATTCCGCCGGGGCCTACAACGCGATGATGATCGCGCTCGACGCGCGCTATGGCGCCCGGGCCGGCGTCAGGCCCGGGCTGGTGAAGAGCGTCTCGGGGCTGGCCGGCCCCTATGACTTCCTGCCGCTCGACGACCCCCGCACGATCGATACCTTCGGCCAGTTCCCGAAGCTGTCGGAAACGCAGCCGATCAACTTCGTGCGGGCTGGCGCGCCGCGCGTGTTCATTGCGACGGGCGACGCCGACACGACGGTCTTTCCGCGCAATACCTACGCACTGGGCAAGACGCTGAAGGCGGCCGGCGCGAAGGTCGAGGTCAAGACCTATCCCGGCATCGGCCATCCCGGCATCCTGCTCGCGCTCGGCAAAAGCTTTCGCGGCAACGCGCCGGCGCTGGACGATATCGTGCGGTTCGCCGGCGGCTAGACCATCGGGTCCCAGGTCGGCGGGATATGGCTGGCGCGGCGCGGCGCGCCGTGTAGGTTGTCGTCGCGCGACCCGACCGCCTGCGCGCGCCAAGGATCATTCCAATGCCATCCAGCTTTGTCCGCGTCGTCTTGACGGCCGCCTGCCTTGTCCTGCTGCCCACACTGACGAACGCCAAGACCTATTCGATTCCAGACCCCAATCCCGTCGCGGTCATCACGCTTCCCGATGATTGGGAATCGACCGAGATCGCCAAGGGTGTCGAATCCACGTCCGACGACGACACCGTCTATGTCGCGGTCGAGGTGACCGAACTGAAGGACGCCGCCAAGGCGATCGCCGAAGCCGTGGTCTGGCTGAAGAGCAAGGACGTGGTCATCGACGAGAAGACGATGGAGCAGAAGCCCTTCTCGATCAACGGGCTCGACGGCGTCCAGGTGAAATGGACCGGCAAGGACGAGGATGGCCCGACCAATATCAGCCTGACCCTGCTGCAGGTGACCGACACCAAGGGTCTCGTGCTGACCTACTGGGCCTCGCCCGCCGGCGAGAAGGAAAACATCAAGGAACTCATCGCCATCATCAACAGCCTGAAGGCGCTGAAGTAATCGGCAGCCGGCGCGGGCTGGCCAATGACATCCCGCGGTCGCACTGCTGTCTAGGCTTTCGCACGCGGGGCGTACTGCGCCAGGAACATTTCGACGGCGGCGGCGACCACGCGGCTGATCTGCACCGGGGTCGGCGGCTTGCGGTCCGCGTTGAAAAGCCTTGGCCGCACCAAAGTCGACTGGCAGAGATCGAGGAACTGGGTCGCGGCGAGTTCGGGATCGTCGATCACGAGCAGCCCGGCCTGCGTTTTGCGCTCAAGGAACGACGCCAGCCGCTGCGCGCCCTGCATCGGGCCGCGCTCGTAGAATTCGCGGCCGAGATCGGGCATGCGCTCGGCGACACCCAGCACGATGCGATGAGCGCTGACCGCGAAATCGCTGACCAGCAATCGGACCAACCCCTCGCCGAACCCGGTCAGGGCGTGGGAGAGATCGGGGTCGTCGTTCAGCGCCTCGAACGCGCCCCGTCGTTGTGTCTCGCGCTCGCGCTCGATCAGCGCGACGAAGAGATGCTCCTTGTCCTCGAAATAGACGTAGAGCGTGCCTTTGGAGACGCCCGCGACGGTCGCGATGTCGTTCATGCTGGCGGCGTCGAAGCCGCGCGCGGTAAACACCGCCAGCGCGCCGTCGAGAATCTGGCGGCGCTTGTCGGCGTCCATGCCGGCGACGCGTCGATTGCGCGGTGTCGGCTTAACCATCGGCTCAGCGGTGTCGCTCATAATCCCTGTCCGGAGGCAGCGCCTCGTTGTGGAAAAAAGAATCGAACCGCTCGGTTCGATTTCACTTGATATGCGTCATCGGCAGCGCTATTTCAACTGAAATCGAACCTGATGGTTCGAATTGGAAAGCCGACAGGATAGAGCATGTCCGCCGAGACCATTACCGACAAGCGCCGCGACCGGCTCAAGCTGGTCGATCCCACTCTGGAGACGACCCAGGCCCCGCAGGCCCGCCAGACCGGCGATGCGCCGCCTGTTGCCGCGAGCGAAACCCCTGCCGCCGCCAAGCCGAAGGGCAAGGGACTGCGCCGCGCCGGCCTGATGCTGCTGGCGACAGCCGCGATCGGCGTCGGCGTCTGGTATGGCACGGACTGGTGGAAGACCGGCCGCTTCATCATCTCGACCGACGACGCCTATGTCGGCGCGGAGATGGCGACGATCTCGGCCAAGCTCGCCGCCAATATCGCGACGGTTTCGGTGGTGCAAAACCAGGAGGTCAAGGCCGGCCAGCCACTGGTCGCGCTCGATGACGGCGACTGGCGGATTGCGCTCGAGAGCGCCCGCGCCAAGAGCGCCACCGCGCAGGCGACGCTCGCGCGCATCGACAGCCAGATCGGGGCTGGCCGCGCCAGTCTCGAACAGGCGCAGGCTCAAGCCGTCTCGGCCCAGGCGGGCGTGACCCGCACCGTCGCCGATTTCGACCGCGCCAACAGCCTGGCGGCGAAGTCCTACGGCTCGCAGGCGACGCTGGATGCTGCCATCGCCGCGCGCGATCAGGCGAAGGCCGCGCTCGGCGCGGCGGAAGCCGGCGTCTCCGCCGCGAAGGCCAATATCGAGGTGTTGAAGGCACAGCGCGTCGAGGCGGCGCGCCAGGGCGACGAACTCAAGGTCGCCGAGCAGAAGGCCGAGCGCGACCTGACCTTCACCAGGGTCAACGCGCCGATCGACGGGCTCGTCGCCAACACCAATGTCCAGCTCGGCGACCTCGTCAGCGCCGGCAAGCGCCTGATGTCGATCGTCCCGCTCGACAAGGTCTATGTCGATGCGAACTTCAAGGAGACGCAGGTCGGCCCGCTGAAGATCGGCGACAAGGCCTCGATCACGGTCGATGCGCTGCCCGGGCAGGTCTTCGAGGGCATCGTCAGCGGCATCGCTGGCGGCACTGGCTCGGTCTTCACCTTGCTGCCGCCCGACAACGCGACCGGCAATTTCACCAAGATCGTCCAGCGTGTGCCGGTGCGGATCGCGCTGACCTCTGAATCGGCGGGTCGGCACATCCTGCGGCCGGGCATGTCGGTCGTGGTCAAGATCGATCCGAGGCCTGCCGACAAGCGCTGAAGAACGATTTGAGGAAACACCGCCGTCATTCCGGGCGAAGCGAAGCGGAGACCCGGAAACCATCGTAAGGCGCGATCGTGCTCGATGATGGCTTCCGGATCGGCGCCGCTTGGCGGCTTGTCTGGAATGACGACGCGTCTGGCTGGAAGAAGAAGTCATCATGGCCACCGCGACCCTGAGCAGCCCCGCCGGAGCGCCCCCGGCTTCCGACGCCATTCCGATGCGGCGCATCTTCGCCTTCATCGCCATGGTTTTCGGCATGTTCATGGCGATCCTGGACATCCAGATCGTCTCGGCCTCGCTGGCCGAGATTCAGGCGGGGCTGTCGGCATCGTCCGACGAGATCGCCTGGGTCCAGACCGCCTATCTGATCGCCGAAGTCATCATGATTCCGCTGTCTGGCTATCTCAGCCGGGCGCTCTCGACGCGGGTGTTCTTCTCGTTTGCCGCAGCGGGCTTCACCGTCGCAAGCATCCTGTGCGCGACCTCGTCCTCGATCAACGAGATGATCCTGTGGCGCGCGATCCAGGGCTTCATCGGCGGCGGCATGATCCCCGGCGTGTTCGCGGCCGCCTTCACCATCTTCCCGGCCTCCAAGCGGCCGATCGTTTCGCCGCTGATCGGGCTCGTCGCCACGCTCGCGCCGACGATCGGCCCGACCGTCGGCGGCTATCTCAGTAGCGCCTTCTCCTGGCACTGGCTGTTTCTGGTCAATGTCGTGCCCGGCATCCTGGTCTCGATTGCGGCCTGGAACCTGATCGATTTCGACAAGCCGCAGGCCGGCCTGCTCAAGCGCTTCGACTGGCTTGGCCTCGCCGGCATGGCGGCCTTCCTCGGCAGCCTCGAATATGTGCTGGAGGAAGGCACGCGGCTGGAGTGGTTCGACAGTCCCGAGATTGTCGCCTTCAGCGTGCTGATGGTCGCCGGCGCCGTGCTGTTCTTCTGGCGTGCGCTGACGCGCGACGATCCGCTGGTCGATCTCTACGCCTTCACCAACCGAAACTTCGCCTTCGGCTCGCTGTTCTCGTTCACCATGGGCATCGGGCTCTACGGGCTGACCTATCTCTACCCGGTCTATCTCGGGCGCATTCGCGGCTATGACGCGCTGCAGATCGGCGAGACCATGTTCGTCACCGGCCTGTGCATGTTCTTGACCGCGCCGATCGCCGGCCGGCTGTCGCAGAAAATCGATCCGCGCGTGCAGATGATGATCGGCTTCGCGGGCTTCGCGCTGGGCACCTGGATGGCCCATTTCATCACCTCGGACTGGGATTTCTACGAGCTTCTGTTGCCGCAGATCCTGCGCGGCGTCTCGCTGATGCTGTGCATGGTGCCGATCAACAATCTGGCGCTCGGCACCCTGCCGCCGGCCCAGCTCAAGAACGCGTCGGGCCTCTACAACCTGACCCGCAATCTCGGCGGCGCGGTCGGGCTGGCGCTGATCAACACCATGCTCAACACGCGCACCGACCTGCACATCACGCGGCTGCATGAAATGGTCTCCGCCGGCCGGCAGGTCGCCGAGGAGAGCCTCGCCAACATGACGCAGCGTTTCGTCGATTTCGGCGACGCCGCGCAGTCGATGGCGCTCGCCTTGATCAACCAGCGCGCCCACAAGCAGGCGCTGATCATGGCCTTCGGCGACGTCTTCCTTGGGCTCACCTTCGTCTTTGCCAGTCTCGTGCTGCTGGCGCTGTTCATGCGCAAGCCGCCCAAGGCCGCGCCGGCCGGCGGGGGGCACTGAGCGCTTCACATTTCGGGTGATGCGCAATGTCGCAGCCGCTCCGGAATTGACATATGCCGACGGCTGCGACAAATATAACAACGATATCAGTAGTTTAGATATTTTCTAAACTGCGGGGCCGGAGATCCGGCATTGTTGGAAGGCGTCGTCGATGAGCATTTTGTCCGCGAAGGAACTCGGTCAGCCCCGCATCATGGCGGACCATATCCCGTGGCCGCAGAAAAGCCCGACCTCCTGCCCGATCAGCGCCGTCAAGACGCGCCTGCGCACGGCCGGCCTCCGGCCGACGCGGCAGCGCATGGCGCTGGGCTGGCTGCTCTTCGCCAAGGGCGACCGCCATGTCTCGGCCGAAATGCTCTACGAGGAGGCGATCCGCGCCCGCGAGCCGCTTTCGCTGGCGACCGTCTACAACACGCTGCGCCAGTTCTCGGAAGCCGGCCTGCTGCGCCAGGTCTCGGTGTCGGGACCCAAGACCTTCTTCGACACCAACGTCTCCGAGCATCATCATTTCTACAATGAGGACGACGAGACCGTCGTCGACATCCCCGGCTCGACCATTCAGGTCGCCGGATTGCCCCAGGCTCCGCAGGGCATGGAGATCTCCTCCGTCGAGGTCATCGTGCGGCTGCGCCGTGCCGATGGCCAGGAGAGCGAGATGCGCGTTGCCGGGGGGCGGCACGCGTGATCGTCTGCTCCTGCAATGTCCTGTCGTGCCGGCAGATCAAGGGCACGATCGCCCCTGACGGCAGTGGCCCGGCGACCGCGGGGCAGGCCTATGACTGTCTCGGCTGCAGCGCGAGCTGCGGGCGTTGCGCGCGGCAGGTCCGCGCCATTCTCGCCGAGGCCAAGGCCGCCTGCATGACGCAGTGCGGCTCCTGCGCCAGCCGCGATATCGAATGCGCCGTCCACATCTCGGCGGCCCATGTCGTCGGCCAGATGATGGATGGGCTCGTGCTCGCCAGCGAACGCGCGGCCTAGTACGGGGCCCGAAAAAGCGCGCAAGCGCGCATTTCATCCTTTCCTTTCGCTGCGCACGTGTCTACATTAGGATCATTCTAATGTACCGCCGAGGAGCGCCGCCATGAAGGGTGACAAGAAGGTCATCGAATATCTCAACAAGGGGCTTCGCTCGGAGCTCACCGCGATCAACCAGTACTGGCTGCATTACCGGATCCTCGACAACTGGGGTCTGAAGGAGATGGCCAAGACCTGGAAGAAGGAATCGATCGAGGAGATGGTCCATGCCGACCGCTTCGTCGACCGCATCCTGTTCCTTGAAGGGTTTCCCAACATGCAGACGCTCGACGCGCTGCGCATTGGCGAGAGCGTCAAGGAGGTCATCGAATGCGACCTCAAGGCCGAGGTCGAGGCCCGCGCGCTCTATCAGGAAGCGGCGAAATACTGCCGCGAGGTCGGCGACTACCCATCGGAGGACCTGTTCAAGGCGCTGATGAAGGATGAGGAAGGCCATATCGACTTCCTCGAAACACAGCTCGAGCTGATCGCGCGCATCGGCATCGAGCTTTACACCCAGAAGCATGTCGGCGGCCTCGACGAAGGTCACTGAGCCCTTGTAGACTGTCATCTCTGTTTGCGCCCGACCCGCTTATGCGGATCTGGCGTTTTCATTGACGGACGATCCAGATCATCTCGCCTCCTGCGTGAATCACCCTGCGGGTCATCCCGGACAAGCTGCGAAGCGGCGCCGATCCGGGATCCATTCCGGAACGCTGATGGAAGAGGTTCAGGAATGGATCCCGGGTCTCCGCTTCGCTGCGCCCGGGATGACAACGTCAAGTCAACCTGAACGCGAACGGCTGTAGCCTTAAAGCGTCACACCCGAGAGCAGCGGCTTGCCCGCAAAAAACGCATCAAGATTGCCGAGCAGCAGTTCCTGTTGGGCAAGTTGCGCCGATTCCGCATTGGCGGCGATGTGGGGCGTCAGCACGGCCTTCTCCTGCGCCTTCAATCGCTCGGAGACATTGGGTTCGTTGTCGTAGACATCGAGCGCCGCCCCGGCGATCACGCCCGTTTCCAGCGCCTCGCACAAGGCCGCCTCGTCGACCGCGATGCCGCGCGAAATGTTGACCAGATGACCCTGCGGCCCGAGCGCACGCAGGACATCGGCGTTGATCGCATGGCGCGTCTCGCTGCTGGCGCGCACGGCCACCATCAGCACATCGGCCCACTCCGCCAGCCCGATCAGGCTGTCGTGATAGAGATAGGGCAGCTCCGGCCGGCGCGAGCGGTTGTGGTAGCCGATCTCCATGTCGAAGGCGGCGGCGCGGGTGGCGACGCGGGCGCCGATCGCGCCGAGGCCGTAAATGCCGAGTTTGCGCCCGGCGAGCCCCGGTACATGGGCCATACGCTCGATCCCATTGCCCTTCCAGCGCCCGGCCCGCAGGAAACGGTCGCCCGAGACGATCTGCCGGGCCGAGGCCAGCAGCGCGCCCATCGCGAACTCCGCGACGCTCGTCGCATTGGCGTCCGAGGCATTGCTGAGCAGGAGGCCGCGCGCCTTGGCGTGGACGCGGTCGACGCCTTCGATGCCGGTGCCGTAGCAGGCGATCAGTCCAAGCTTCGGCAAGGCGTCGATCAACGCGGCCTCGGTCTTCCAGCCACCGACGGTGATCAGAACCTGCGCCGCATCGGCGCCTTGCGGCAGCATCTCGGGCGCAGGGCGCTCCATCGGACCGAGCAGAGTATAGCGCTCCTGCAGCGTCTGTGTGAGGCGCGCGGGCATGCGCGGCGCCATCAGGATCGTTGGCTTCATCGCTGTGAAAAACTCCACCTGTTTCGCGCTGCATCGCAGCATCTTGCCGGGCATCTCTCAACCCGCCTCCGCGCGGGAGCCGGCATATCCCCGGCGCATCCCGGCGCAAGCGCCGATGACGCAATGCAGCATCGAAAAAGCCTGGTCAGATCGAAGCTGGCCCTCGCCTGCGACAAAAAAGCGCGTTAACGTTTCAGGGCGCGACACCAGACACGCCCGGCGCGCAACAGCCGGGCCCACAAGGGGCTAAAGATGGATCATCTCGCCGACGTCAAGAAATTCGCCAAGAAGCCGCTCAACGAGGCGGCATTCGCCGGGATGTCGAAATCCTACGCCCTCGTCATGGGTAAGGCCGACACGCGTTATGTCGCCTGCTCGGACCCTGCCGAACTCGACCGCGTCCGCGAGAATTTCCTGAAGAAGAAGCTCGGCCTCAAGACGACCGATCTCGACGCCTCGATCAAGGCGACCTGCGAACACATGAAGGCCGACAAGACCAAGTCGCGGCTGACCTTCTACTATGTGCTGGCCGAGCATTACGGCAAGCTCGACCTCTTCGTGAAGAAGTGACGCCGTCATTCTCGGGCGAAGCATAGCGCCGGCCTGAGAATCTCCAGCGGGAGATGGTCGGCTCAAGGCCGACCATGGCGCTGCCGATCCCGCTCAGCGATACAGATCGGCCCGCGACAGCGGCACCTCGGACGCGCCCTTGCGGCGCTTCGAGGCCAGCGTCTGGTTGATCATCAGGCCGCCGCGCTCGAAGCCGAGCGAGACGCCGGCGAGATAGAGCAGCCAGGTCCGCGTCCGCTCCGGTCCGATCTCGGCTTCCGCCTCGGCCTTGCGCGCGTTTAGGCGCTCCCACCAGATCCGGGTGGTGCGCTGATAATGCTCGCGCCAGCCCTCGACGTCATGCACCTCGAAACCGGCGCGCTCCAGATTGGTGATCGACATGCCGAGATGGTCGAGTTCGCCGCCGGGAAAGATGTAGCGCACGATCGCCTTGTATTCCGGCGGCTTGTGGTTGAAGGCCCGGTCGGTCTTCTTGGCGCGGCGCGCAATGGTGTGGTGCAGGTAGAGGCCCTGCGGGCGCAGGAGCCGGTTCACCGCCTTGAAATAGGCGGGGTGGTTGGCGATGCCGACATGCTCGAACATGCCGATCGAGGCGATCTTGTCGAACTCGCCTTCGAGCTGGCTGAAATCCTTCAAGTGCAGCGTGATCCTGTCGGAGAGGCCGAGCCTCTCGATCTTTTCGCGCGCCAGTTTCAGCTGCTCCTCGGCCAGCGTCACGCCATGGGCCTCGACGCCGTAGTGCTGCACGGCGTGGCAGACGAGCGCGCCCCAGCCGCAGCCGATGTCGAGGAAGCGGTCGCCGGGTTTCAGGCGCAGCTTGCGGCAGATCATGTCGAGCTTGTCGCGCTGGGCGCGGCCGATGTCGTGGTGATCCTCAGTGAAGTAGCCGCAGCTATAGACCATCTCATCGTCGAGAAAGAGCCGATAGAAGGCGTTCGAAACGTCGTAGTGATAGGCGATATTGGCTTTGTTGACCGCCGGATCGCCACCAGGCGCGCTGGTGTCGCCCTCGCGATGGCTGATCGCGGGCGGCGCCTCGCCCGGCTGAAAGGCGAAGCGGCGGACGACGTCGAAGACGGCGCCTTTCGGGATCTGCTTCGCCAGACGCCCGACCTTGCCCTGCGGTCTTGCCGCGACCAGATCGAAGATCGAGCCGTTGACGATGGCGATGCGGTCGGCGATGTGCAGGTTGACCAGCCGGTCGAGGGTCGGCCGCCGCACCAGCGCCGCGACCACGCCGGGGTCGCGGATCGCGATGGCGATGGCGTCCGCAGACCAGTCCGCCGGGACGCTTGAACCGTCCCAGAGCCGGAAGCCGAGCTTCAGCCCGAGCTTGTCATGCGCCTCGCCGAGGAGACGCCGCAACGCCGCGAGAGGTTTGTCGTTTGTCTGCATCGGATGTCGCCAATTCCCTGCTCAGCCGCTTCTTGGCGACAGCAGAGCCAATTGGCAACATTCAGACACTCACCGCCGTTCACATCTCGCCGCTTCGGGAATTCCGAGTCGGGCCAGTGCGGATGAAGCGAAGCCAAAACAGCGGCTTCAGAAATCGCTCGCGATGCCCTTCACTTCCCAGTCGTCATAGCGGACCGGCTCCAGCCCGCCGCGCCCGTTGAGTTCCTTGTCGCGGCCGAGACTGGAGGCGCGCGCGTCGATTTCCGCGCGGCGCGCCTGTGCTTCGGCCAGCGCCCGCTGGGCCGCCGGCGTAAGCGGTTTTGCCGGCGCGGGCGCTTCGGGGTGGGGCTTGACGGGCATCTGACTCTCTTGTCGGCGAGATCGTTTGCGGGTGGGATCACTTGCAGCGACGGCATGCGCCTCACCACATAAGGCCCAAGCTTGCGTTTTGGGAGGGCAAATCCGCCGCGCCAGACGCCATATCCGTTCGAGGAGAACCATGAACTACGTCCGCACCTTCATGCTGATGGCCGGCCTCACCGCGCTGTTTGGCGCAGTCGGCTACCTTCTGGGCGGCGCGGGCGGCATGCTGGTCGCGCTCGCCATCGCGGCCGCGACCAATCTGTTCAGCTACTGGAACTCCGACCGGCTGGCTCTGTCGGCCCATAACGCGCAGGAGGTCGACGCGACGAGCGCGCCCGAGCTCTACGGCATGGTGCGCGATCTGGCGGCGCGGGCGAACCTGCCGATGCCGCGCGTCTACCTGATCCAGGAGGATCAGCCCAACGCCTTCGCCACCGGCCGCAATCCGCAGAATGCGGCGGTGGCGGCGACGACCGGCATTCTGCGCACGCTGACCTATGAGGAGCTTGCCGGCGTGATGGCGCATGAGCTGGCGCATATCAAAAACCACGACACCCTGACCATGACGATCACGGCGACCATGGCCGGCGCGATCTCGTCGCTGACCAGCTTCGGCATGTTCTTCGGCTCGCGCGAGAACCGGCCGAATTTTCTGATCCAGATCCTGATCTCGGTGCTCGCCCCGCTGGCGGCCATGGTGATCCAGATGGCGATCTCGCGCTCGCGCGAATACGAGGCCGACCGGCTGGGCGGCGAGATCGCCGGCAATCCGGTCTGGCTTGCCAATGCGCTTGCCAAGATCGCCGGCGCCGTCGAGCACATTCCCAACGAGACGGCGGAGGCGAAGCCTGCTACGGCGCACATGTTCATCATCAATCCCCTGAGCGGACGCGGCATGGATTCCCTGTTTTCGACCCACCCCGATACCGGCAACCGCATCGCGGCGCTGATGGAGCAGGCGCAGCGCATGGGCGTGGACGCGTCCGGTGGCTTTGCGAGCCAGGGCCCGTGGGCCGGCGATCGCCAGCCAAGTGGTCACCAGCCGGGACCGTGGGGCTGACATGGTCAAGCAAGCGGGCGCGAGCCAAGACACCACCGAGCCGGAAGCCGACGCGGCGGAGTCCGCGCCCGGCCTGCCGGCGCGCCGCCTCGCCGCGACGCTGATCGACGAGGTGCTGAAGGCGCGGCTGGCGCTCGACGAAACCTTCGAGCGCCTCGCGCCTGCGTTCAAGCTCGATCCCGGCGATGCCGGGCTGGCGCGCGCCATCGCCATTACCGCCTTTCGCCGGCTCGGTACGATCCAGCACGCGATCAACGCCCGGCTCGAGCGCGGCAGCCCGCGCAATTCCGGGCTGTTCGAGCCGATCATCGTCGCGGCGGCGGCCCAGATCCTGTTCCTCGGCGTGCCCGACCACGCCGCCGTCGATCTCGCGATCCGCCATCTGCACGAGGATGCCCGCTCCTCGCGCTATGTCTCGCTCGGCAACGCGCTGCTGCGCCGGCTCGCCCGCGAGCGCGACGCCATCCTGTCGGAGGCGCTCGATCCCTTCCTCGATACGCCCGAATGGCTCGCCGAAAGCTGGATCGAGAGCTATGGCGAGGAGACCGCCGCCGCCATCGCCGCGAGCCATCGCGACGAGCCGCCGCTCGACATCTCGATCAAGGGCGAGACGACCGGTGAAGGACTTGCCGGCTGGGCCGAGAAGCTCGACGGGTTGGCCCTGCCGACCGGTTCGATCCGGCTGCGCGAGCGCCAGGGCATTGCCAGTCTGCCGGGCTTCGACGAGGGCGCATGGTGGGTGCAGGACGCCGCCGCCGCGCTGCCGGTGCGCCTGCTTGCGCCCAAGGCCGGCGAGCGCATCGCCGATCTCTGCGCCGCGCCCGGCGGCAAGACGGCGCAGCTCGCAGCCGCCGGCGCTCTTGTCACCGCCGTCGATCGCTCGGGCCCGCGCCTGCGCCGACTGCGCGCCAATCTTGAGCGGCTCGGCCTGAACGCCGAGATCGTCACCAAGGACGTGACGCTGTGGCAGGCCGAGCCCTTCGACGCCGTCCTGCTCGACGCGCCCTGCAGCGCGACAGGCACGATCCGCCGCCATCCCGACGTCGCCTGGACCAAGGTGCCGGAGGATCGCGACAAGCTCAGCCATCTGCAGGCGCGGCTGCTGGAGGCGGCCGCGCGGTTGACGAAACCCGGCGGACGGCTGGTCTATTGCACCTGTTCGCTGGAGCCGCAGGAGGGCGAGCAGCAGATCGAGACGTTCCTCGCCGAAAATCCTGATTTCAGGCGCGCGCCCGTTACAGTCGACGAGATCGGCGGCGTTGCCGGCGCGATCGACCGTCATGGCGATCTGCGCACGCTGCCGCATCAACTCGCCGGGGAGAGCCCGCGTCTTTCGGGCTGGGCCGGATTTTACGCGAGCCGCCTGATCAGGCTATGACGGCACCGGGATTCGCATGGCGGGGGCGTCATGCGTTGGGTCGGGGCGTGCGAGGTCATTGAGCGGCTGGTCTGAGCGACGGGGACTGGCCCAGGCGGCGTTGGGCCGGGCGGCACGGCGGACGCGTGGCCAATTCGTCGGCGTCGGGCGCAGGCTATGGCCGTTCAGCCGCAAGCAGGCGACGCGGCTGCTCTTCGCGCCCCATGATCTGCGCACCGCCGATCCGACGACAGCGAGCGACATCTATTCGGGGTATTACTCCTTCGCCGGTCGCACGCTGCGCACGCATGGCGAATCGCCTTTCGACAGCGAGGCCCCGAGCGAGGCCTGGGCGGAGGCGCTCGGGGGCTTCGGCTGGCTGCGCCATATGCGGGCCGCCGACACTGCGATCGCCCGCGCCAATGCGCGCGCGCTCGTCGAGGACTTTATCGCGAGGAAACGCGACCGCGACGATATCGCCCGTCGCCCCCAGGTTGCGGCAAGGCGACTGATCTCGCTGCTCTCGCATTCGCCACTGCTGCTGGAGGGCGCCGACCACGCCTTCTACGAGCGCTTCCTGCGCCATGTCTCGCGCCTGACCGACCGTCTGACGCTCGCGCTTGCGGGCTCGGTCGAGGGCGCAGCCCGCCTGCAATGCCTGATCGCGGTCTCCTTCGCCACGATCAGCCTGGATGGCCAGGACGGCCGCCGCCGGCGCTACGACATCGCCCTGTCCGACGAGCTCGACAACCAGATCCTGCCCGATGGCGGCCACCTCAGCCGCAATCCGCGTCTGCTGATCGAACTCCTGCTCGACCTGCTGCCGCTGCGCGAGACCTTCGCCGCGCGCGGCATGGAGCCGCCGCGCGGCGTCATGATGGCGATCGAGCGGATGATGCCGCATCTGCGCCTCTTCCGTCACGGCGACGGCTCGCTCGCCCTGTTCAACGGGATGGGCACGACGCCGCCCGATTTGATGGCGACGCTGGCTGCCTATGACGACGCCCGCGCCCGGCCGATCGAGCATGCGGCCTATTCCGGCTATGGCCGGCTGACCGGAGACCTCAGCATCGTCGTGGTCGATGCCGGCGCGCCGCCGCGTGGCGCGCATTCGATCGAGCATCATGCCGGCTGCCTCGCCTTCGAATTCTCCAGCGCCGCCCAGCGCATCGTCGTCAATTGCGGGGCGAACCGTTTCGGCCCGCCCGAGCTTCGCTTCGCCGCCCGCACGACCGCGGCGCACTCGACGGTCACGCTCGACGAACGCTCCAGCGCGAATTTTGGCCTGGTTCTGGGCGAACGGCGCATCGTCTCCGGGCCGAAGGATGTCCGCGTCGCCCGGCAGGAGACCGAAGCCGGGCATGAATGGGTTGCCAGCCATGACGGCTATCGCCGCAGCCTCGGCGCGGTCCACACCCGCCGTCTGGTGCTCGCGCGCGACGGCGCGACCCTGACCGGCGAGGACGGCATCGTGCTGACCGGGACGCCCGGCGCCTTGCCGGCCGTGGCGCGCTTCCATCTCCATCCGGGCGTCAAGGCGAGCCTGGTTCGCGAAGGCGAGGGCGCGCTTCTGGCCCTGCCATCGGGCGAGGTCTGGGCTTTTGAGGCGGGCGGGCTGGCGGTGACGATCGAGGAGAGCATCTTCCTCGCCTCGGTCGACGGACGGCGGCGCAGCGATCAGCTCTGCCTGAGTTTCGACGCTGTCGCGACGCCGCAGATCGGCTGGCGCTTCAGCCGCGTCAGCGCCGCGTCGCCGCGCCCAGGCAGGACGGGCGCGGAGCCCGCGGCAATGGAGCCGCCGGCTGCTGTGACGCCGGACGCCTGAGCGCCCTGCGGCGTCGGCGCTTTGCTTAAGCGGCCCGGCGTGATAGCCCGCCCGCAACCGCCTTTTCTCGATCCAGCACCGGACTTCAGCCCAGATGCCGACAGAGCTTCGCCGCGTCGAACGCGCCCTTCTTTCCGTCTCCGACAAGAGCGGCCTGATCGATTTCGCCCGCGCGCTGAACCGGCTCGGCATCGCGCTGGTCTCGACCGGCGGCACCGCAAAAGCGATCGCCGAGGCCGGCCTGCCTGTCACCGACGTCTCCGACCTGACCGGCTTTCCGGAGATGATGGATGGCCGCGTCAAGACGTTGCATCCCAAGGTGCATGGCGGCCTGCTGGCGATCCGCTCCCATCCCGAGCATCAGGCCTCGATGATCGGCCATGGCATCGCGCCGATCGACCTCCTTGTCGTCAACCTCTATCCGTTCGAGGCGACGGTCGCGGCAGGCAAACCCTATGATGACTGCATCGAGAACATCGACATCGGCGGCCCCGCCATGATCCGCGCCGCCGCCAAGAACCACAACGACGTCGCCGTGGTGGTCGAGCCTGCCGACTATGCGGCGGTCCTCGACGACCTCAACGCCCATAAGGGCTCGACCACGCTGACGCTGCGCCGCAAGCTCGCGCAGAAGGCCTATGCCCGGACGGCAGCCTATGATTCCGCGATCTCGAACTGGTTCGCAAACGAGCTCGGCGACACCGCGCCTGCTTTCCGCGCACTTGGCGGCGCGCTCGTCCAGAGCATGCGCTATGGCGAAAACCCGCATCAATGGGCCGCCTTCTACAGCACGCCCGAACACCGGCCCGGCGTCTCGACCGCGCGCCAGCTCCAGGGCAAGCAACTCTCCTACAACAACATCAACGACACCGACGCCGCCTTCGAATGCGTCTCGGAGTTCGATCCGGCGGTCTCGGCGGCCTGCGCCATCATCAAGCATGCCAACCCCTGCGGCGTCGCGACGGGCGCCGATCTCGCGCAGGCCTATGCGCGCGCACTGGCCTGCGACCCCGTCTCCGCCTTCGGCGGCATCATCGCCTTCAACCGCATGCTGGACGGGCCGACGGCGCGCGAGATCGTCAAGATCCTGACCGAGGTGATCATCGCGCCCGATGCCGACGAGGAGGCGATCGCCGTGATCGCGGGCAAGAAGAACCTGCGCCTGCTCCTGACGGGAGGCCTGTCGGACCCGCGCGCCACCGGCCTGTCGCTGCGCACGGTCTCGGGCGGCTTCCTCGCCCAGTCGCGCGATAACGCCGTCGTCGACGACATGGAGCTCAAGGTCGTGACCAAGCGCCAGCCGAGCGAGGCCGAACTCGCCGATCTGCGCTTCGCCTTCCGCGTCGCCAAACACGTCAAGTCGAACGCCATCGTCTATGTGAAGGACGGCGCGACCGTCGGTATCGGCGCTGGCCAGATGAGCCGGGTCGATTCCTCGCGCATCGCCGCCTGGAAGGCTGGCGAGGCGGCGAAGGCTGCTGGACTGTCCGAGACTCTGGCCAAGGGCTCGGTCGTGGCGTCGGACGCATTCTTCCCCTTCGCCGATGGCCTGCTCGCGGCGGCAGAGGCCGGAGCGACGGCGGTGATCCAGCCCGGCGGCTCGATGCGCGACGACGAGGTGATCAGGGCCGCCGACGAGGCCGGCCTCGCCATGGTCTTCACTGGCCACCGCCATTTCCGGCACTAGGCGGGCCGGGGCGGCTCGACCGCAGGCGGCGGCTGGCTTTATGCTGGAACCCGCGGCGACGAGGGCGGTATGACGCAGGGCAGCAAACGGGGCGCGCTTCTGCGCAAGCGCGCCGAACACCAGCACGCGAAGGTCTCCTTCGTCGAACTGTTCTTCGACCTCGTCTTCGTCTTCGCCATCACCCAGATCTCGCACACGCTGCTGGAACATTTTTCCGGCGAAGGGCTGGCGCAGGCGGCGCTGCTGCTCGGCGCGGTCTGGTGGGTCTGGATCTATACGAGCTGGGTCACCAACTGGCTCGATCCCGAGACCACGCCGGTCCGGCTGATGCTGTTTGCGCTGATGTTCGCCGGCCTCGTCCTGTCGGCGTCGCTGCCGCAGGCCTTCGGCGCCGGAGGCCCCGTCTTCGCCTGCGCCTATGTCGCGATCCAGCTCGGCCGCAGCCTGTTCACGCTGGCGAGCCTGAAGGCGCACAGCCCGGCGAATTACCGCAACTTCCAGCGCATCACGCTCTGGCTCGTGCTTTCCGGGCTGTTCTGGATCGCGGGCGGCTTCAGCGAGGGCGCGACGCGCTTTTCGCTCTGGGCCGTGGCGCTCGGCCTCGAACTCGCCTCCCCCGCGATCGGCTTCTATGTGCCGGGGCTGGGACGCTCGACCACGGCGGACTGGGATGTCGAGGGCGGACACCTCGCCGAGCGCTGCGCGCTCTTCATCATCATTGCGCTCGGCGAATCGATCCTGGTCACGGGCGCGACGGCGGCCAAGCTGTCGGTGACGCCGGCAAACCTCGCCGCCTTCGCCAACGCCTTCCTGTCGAGCATCGCGATGTGGTGGATCTACTTCCACATCGGCGCCGAACGGGCGAGCGAGCGCATCGCCCATTCGCATGATCCCGGCCGTATCGCCCGGCTGGCCTACACCTATGTCCACCTCCTGCTGGTCGCCGGCATCATCCTGGTCGCGGTCGGGGACGAATTCGTCATCGCCCATCCCGGCGGCCATACCGAGGTCAAGGTCGCGCTCGCGGTCATCGGTGGGCCCGTCCTCTACCTCGCCGGCAATCTGCTGTTCAAGCGCGTCACCGCCGGCTGGTTTCCGCTGTCGCATCTGGTCGGGCTGGGCCTGCTCCTGCTGCTCGCGCCGGCCGCGACCATGCTCGCCCCGCTTGCGCTCAGCCTTTGTGCCAGCGCCGTCCTCGTCATCGTCGCGGCCTGGGAAGCGATGTCGCTGCAGCCGAAGGAGGCCTGATGCACACTGTCAGAATGCTCGCAGCCGGCTTTGCCCTGCTTGGCCTATTGCTGCTGATTTCACCGCGGCTCAAGGCCGCCGGCGCACAGCCGATCGTCTTCGCCGCCAAGATCTTCGTTCCGCTCTGGTTCGTCGCGGCCATGATCAATCTCTGGATCGGCATCAACCGCGCCGGCTACAGCGCCGCGCAGGAATGGCCGATCTTCGTGCTGGTCTTCGGCGTTCCCGCAGCCGTCGCCTGGCTGCTGCGCTGGTGGTTTGGCAGGACGCAGCCATGAATCGGGACGCGCCATGAGCCTCGAATCCGTCCGCGCCTTCTTCGCCGCGCATGCGCCCGAGATCGCGATCATCGAGACGCCCGAGAGCAGCGCGACCGTCGCGTTGGCGGCGGCCGCTCATGGCGTCGAGCCGGCGCGCATCGCAAAGACCCTGTCGCTGCGCATCGGCGAGCGCGTCGTGCTGGTGGTGGCCCGAGGTGACGCCCGCCTCGACAACCGCAAGGCAAAGGCTGCCTTCGGCGGCAAGCCGCGCATGCTCGATCCCGATGAGGTCGCGGCGATCACCGGCCATCCGGTCGGGGGCGTCTGTCCGTTCGGGCTCAGCCACCCGCTGCCGGTCTATTGCGATGTCTCGCTGAAGGCCTTCGACGAGGTGGTGCCGGCGGCGGGCTCGACGCAGAGCGCCGTCCGCATCAGCCCGATCCGCATGGCCGAGCTGACGCAGGCCGAATGGGTCGATGTCTGCCAGGAGTTGCCCGCCGACCCTGCCTGACGGTCAGCCCTTGCCGCCGACGCGCTCGATCAATGCCATGGCGGTGGCGGGGTTGCGCACCTTGTCGCCGCTGATCACGTAGAGGAAGACGTCGCGGGCGGTCGCCGCGGCTGCGACCGGCGAGGCGGTGTCGAGACCGGCCGGAACGCCGCCTTCCGCCCAGGCCTTTGCCCGCTCAGCCCAGCTATCGAGCGCCTTTTCCGGGTAGCCCAGCGGCTCGGCCTCCCTGGTGCCCATGATCCGGGCGTAGATGAAGGGCGCGGTCGCGTCGGCGATCTGCGGAAAGTCGGAATCGCCTGCCGTGATCGCGGCGACCTTGTACTCCCTGAGCAGCGCGATGAAATCCGGCGAGCTGAAGCTGCCATGCCGCACCTCGACGGCGTGCCGCAGCTTCACCCCGTCGACCTCGGCCGGCAGCAGTTTGAGGAAGGCCTCGAAATCCCGTGGATCGAAGGCCTTGGTCGCCATGAACTGCCAGTTGATCGGGCCGAGCTTCTCCTTCAGTTCACTGAGCCCGCTGGTCACGAATTTCTCGATCGAAGGGCCGGCCTCGGCCAGCACGCGCCGGTTCGTCACGTAGCGCGAGCCCTTCAGCGCGAACATGAAGCCGTCGGGCGTCTCGGCGCGCCATTTGGCGAAGCTTTCGGGTTTCTGCGAGCCGTAATAGGTGCCGTTGATCTCGATCGAGGTCAGCTTCGAACCGGCATATTCGAGCTCGCGCTTCTGCGACAGGCCGGCAGGGTAGAACGCCCCGCGCCAGGGCTCGAACACCCAGCCGCCGATGCCGATATGGATCTTGCCCGAACTGCCGGCCATGTCCCGTCCCCGCTGTCGTCAGTGCGGCCTGCGCCGTGAGCGATGCCAGCGCCGACTATTTCAGCACGCCATCGCCGATGCCACCCGTTTTCCAGGATGCCCCGCGCGCCCACCTGCATGACGGCGACGACAAGGCGCGTCAGCAGCACAGGTCAGGACGCATGGCCCGCGTCGGGCGCCGGACCGGTATAGCGCGCCCGTGGCCGGATCAGCCGTCCGGTCTGGAACTGCTCCAGCGCATGCGCGATCCAGCCGGTGCAGCGCGCCGCCGCGAAGATCTGGAACGAGGCGTCGTGATCCAGGCCGAGGGACGAAGCCAAAGCCGTCAGCGCGAAATCGATATTTGGAATCTCGCCGGTGATCGTCTCGGTGATGCGTCGGACCTCCTCGAATTCAGGGGGCGGCGCGAAAGCTGCGAGCAGGCAGCGCGCTCGCGGGTCGCCATCGGGATAGAGCGGATGCCCGAAGCCCGGAACCGGCGCACCGGTTTCGAGGCGCGAACGCACCGCCGTGTCGACGCCGTCGCGTCTGGTCTCGTCCAGAAAGGCGCGGACACGGCGCGCCATGCCGCCATGCAGCGGCCCCGTCAGCGCGGCGAGGCCGGCGAGTACGCAGGCCGCAAACGAGGCGCGCGTCGAGGCGGTGACGCGGACCGCGAAGGTCGAGGCGTTGAGCTCGTGGTCCGCCAGCAGCACCAGCGCCATGCGGATCAACTCGGCTCCCCTGGCGTCGCAGCCCCAGGCGCGGGCGATACGCTGATGGATCGGGCCTTCGCCCGGACCGCCGGCAACGGCGTCGACAAGAGCGTCGAGCACGGAGGCGGCTTCGAAATAGAGCGCCTTTGGGGTGCGGCCGGCGATGACCGGATCGTTCGCCGCGCGGGCCGCCATCATCGCAAACATCCGCTGCTGGCCGCTGCCGGGTGCGATGAGATTGATCTGCGTCGGGAAGCGCGCCTCGCCGCAGGCCCAGAGCAGACGCGCGATATCCTCCAGCCGCGCCGACTTCGCCAGCAGCTCGGCATCCTGGCCGCGATACCACAGCCGGCCATGCGCGATCGTCGTGATGCTGGAGGCCAGCACCGGCTCGCCCCAGGCGATCGCATCCTCGGCGATGCTGGCGACCCTGCGACCGCGCGACTTGCGGTATTCCAGCCGCGCGACGTCGGCGGCGCGATAAAGCCGCCGGCGCGGGTCGTCGCCATCGGCCCTGGCCTCGATCCGGCCCCGGCTGACATAGGCGTAGAGCGTCTGCGGTTTCAGCCGCAGCCGCGTCATCACCTCCCGAGCCGTCAGCCAGTCGCTCATCGCCATACATTGATTTTATGGTTCAAGATTGATTCTACTTCGCGCAAGCCCGATTCTCAAGGCGTTGCCGAAGGGAGTTTTGCGATGTCTGACGGGCTTGAGGATGTTGTCGCGGCGCGGACCGTGCTGTCGGAGGTCGATGGCGCGGCGGGCCGCCTGATCATCCGTGGCCACGGTCTCGACGAACTCGCCGGGCGCACGAGCTTCGCGCAGGCTGCTGAACTGATGCTCGACGGGTTCTTTCCCGATCTGCCCTCCGGCGACGCCTTCGCGGCGGCGCTCGGCCGCGGCCGGGTGGAGGTTTTCGCGGAGGTCGGCGCGCTTGATCCGAGGCTCCTTGCGCGCGCGCCGGTCGAGGTGGTTCGCGCGCTGATGGCGCGCCTCGCAGACGGCGACGATGTCGCGACGGCGATGCGGTTGCTGGCGGCTCCAGCCGTGTTCACGCCGGCGGTGATCCGGGCAAGGCGGGGACTGACGCCGGTTGCGCCCGATGCGGCGTTGCCGCACGCGGCAGATATCCTGAGGATGATGGCCGCAGAGGCCGCCGGCCCCGCGCAGGCGGCGGCTCTCGACGCCTATCTCGTCACCGTCTGCGATCACGGCCTCAACGCCTCGACCTTCGCCGCCCGCGTCGTCGCCTCGACCCAGGCCGGGCTGACCTCGGCGGTGCTGGCGGGCCTGAGCGCGCTGAAGGGGCCGCTGCATGGCGGCGCGCCGGGGCCGGTGATCGAGATGCTCGATAGCATCGGCGAGGCGTCCGACGCCCGCGCCTGGCTCGAGGCGGCGCTCGAACGCGGCGACCGGCTGATGGGGTTCGGCCACCGCATCTATCGCGTGCGCGATCCGCGCGCCGACGCGCTCAAGCGCGCCATCGGCAAGCTTGGCGCGAGATCGGGCCGGCTTGCTTTTGCGGAAGCCGTCGAGGCGGCGGCGCTCGCTATCCTGCGCGAGCGCAAGCCCAATCGGGCGCTGCAGACCAATGTCGAGTTCTACACGGCGCTGCTGCTGGAGGCGTTGGCCTTCCCGCCCGACAGCTTCACCTGCGTCTTCGCGATCGGCCGCAGCATCGGCTGGATCGCCCATGCGCAGGAGCAGATCGCCGGCGGCAGGTTGATCCGGCCGCAGTCGGTCTATATCGGCCCGGCGCCGAAACAGGCGGCGTGAACTGCATCGCGATGAGGTTCGTTTTGCGGCGTGCAGGCAAGACATAGTCACCGCGCCCCGCTATGGATGCGCCGGACTTGATCGTCGGCGCAGCGGCGGGGGACACCAGCGTGACGAAGACCGATCCGGCCGCGCTCCACGCGGCCATGACCGCTTGGCGGCGCGATCTCCACGCCAATCCCGAATTCGGTTTCGAGGAGACGCGGACGGCGCGCTTCGTCGCAGCAAAGCTGCGCGAATTCGGGCTGGACGATGTCACCGAGGGCATCGGCGGCACGGGCGTGGTCGGCACGCTGAAGCGTGGCGCGGGCAACCGTTCGATCGCGCTTCGCGCCGACATGGACGCGCTGCGCATCGCCGAGCAGGGGCAGGCCTCCTATCGTTCGCTTACGCCGGGTACCATGCATGCCTGCGGCCATGACGGGCACACCGCCATGCTGCTGGGCGCGGCGAAGACGCTGGCCGAGGAGGGTGGCTTCGAGGGGACCGTCCGCTTCATCTTCCAGCCGGCCGAGGAATGGGGCCGTGGTGCGCTCGCCATGATCGCCGACGGCCTGCTGGAGCGCTTCCCCTTCGAGGAGATCTACGGGCTGCACAACATGCCCGGCCTCGCCATCGGCCGGTTCGAGACGCGTCCAGGCCCGATCATGTCGGCGGAGGACAATTTCGAGATCGTGCTGACCGGTATCGGCGGCCATGCCGCCCGCCCCCACGACGGCAGGGAGACGCTGGTCGCGGCCTGCGCGCTCGTCACCAATCTTCAAAGTATCGTCTCGCGACGCCTGAGCCCGACCGAGATCGGCGTCGTCTCGGTGACCGAGCTGATCACCGACGGGACACGTAACGCGCTGCCTGGGCAGGCCCGCATCCTCGGCGACGCGCGCAGCTTCAGGCCGCAGATCAGCGCCGAGATCGAGAAGCAGATGCGGATCATCGCGCAAGGCACGGCGCTGGCCTACGACGTCAGTGCGGAGGTGACCTATACGCGCGAATTCGTGCCGCTGCTCAACGATGAGGCGCTGGTCGATGAAGCCTTCGCGGCGGCGCGCGAGGTGTTCGGAAACGGTGGCGTCGCGGTCGCGCGGGAACCGATGACCGGATCGGAGGATTTCGCCCGCTTTCTCGACCATGTGCCGGGCTGTTTCGTCTTCGTCGGCAATGGCGAGGCGTCGGCTCCGCTCCACAACGCGAATTACGACTTCGACGATGCCGGGCTGCTCCATGGCGCGCGCTTCCACGCGGCGATCGCACGCAGACGCCTGCCCGGGACCTGATCGGTTTTCGCGCGGTGAAGCGTCTTCGCCCGCCCGCCGGCCCGCACGTCATCGCTATCGAAGGATTTTGGCGTCCCGGAAGGGAATCGAACCCCTGACCCCAGGTTTAGGAAACCTGTGCTCTATCCTGCTGAGCTACCGGGACGCGCGAAAAACCGTGTAGCATAATCACCATGCCGGTGAAGCCTCTTCTCGTCGCTTTTGTCGTGGCGCTGCGCTTTTCCGGGCCGGCCGGTGCGCTCGAGGCTTGCCTCGGCCTGACGCCGGAGACGCCGACGGTCAAACTCGCCGGGCTCGATTCGGCCGGCGATCCCGTGCTGACCGATGGCCGGACGCTGCGGCTCGTCGGCATCGCGCCGCGCCAGGATTCAGCCGAGCAGGCCCGCTTTGCTGCCGGGATCGCCGCATGGCAGGGCCGCGATGTCAGGCTCGTGGCGCTTGGCGGGGTCGACCGCTGGGGTCGACAGCCGGCGCGGCTGCTGCTGGTGTCGGAGGAGGCAGGCGTCGAGCCGCTCGATGTTTCGGTCGCGCTGACCGGCAGCGGCGCGGCCTCGAAACTGCCGGAGGCGCTGGCCGGTTGCGCCGCGCCCCGGCGCATCGCGAAAGCGCCCGCCGCCCGGGCGCCCGCCGCGAAAGCGCAGCCGGCAGCGCTGCCGACCCCGGCGGATGGGGTCGTCGATGGTCACGATATTGCCGCCTTGAAGGTGCAGGCGGGGCGTCTGGTGGCGATCGAGGGCACGGTCGCCTCGGTCGGCGAGCGGGCGCAGCGGACCTATCTCAATTTCTCGCGGCGGCGCGCCGAGGCCGGGTCGATCGTGATGTCGCGGAAGCTGTGGCGTGAGATGCAGGATGCCGGCTGGACCGCGAGCGGCCTGAACGGTAAACGCGTGCGGGCCCGCGGCGTGCTCTCGGGGCAGGATGGTCTCCTGCTCGACGTGACATCGGCGCTCGCTCTGGAGCTGATCGACTGACCCGCATGCTGGCGTTCTGGCGACATGGACCTCGCATCACCATGAACCGGCTTGCGGCGCTCGCGCTGCCGGCGCTGCTGCTCGTCGCCTGCGCCGGCGACCAGAACGTGCTGCTGCCGCCGCAGCGCCCGAGCGATGGAGAGGTTGCGCCGCGCGTCAGTTCGATCCAGCGCGCCTCGGATTCCGAGCATCTGCGCCTTCTGGCGGCGTTTGGCGGTGAGTATCGCGCGCCCAACGCCCGCGCCATGCTCGACGAAGTCGTGCAGCGCCTGGCCAAGGCCAGCGACGGCCAGATCGGCGCTTACGAGATCACCATCCTGAATTCGCCGGTGGTCAACGCCTTCGCGCTGCCCAATGGCCGGCTTTATGTGACGCGCGGCCTGTTGGCGCTGGCCAACGACACTGCCGAGATCGCCTCGGTGCTCGCCCATGAGATCGCCCATGTCACGGCCCAGCACGCGGTCGAGCGCGCCGAGAAAGAGCTTGAATCGGCGCTCGTCAGCAATGTCGTTTCGCAGGTGCTGAATGATCCTGCGGCGGGCGCGGCGGTGCAGGCCGGCTCAAAGCTCTCGCTGGCGCGCTTTTCGCGGCAGCAGGAACTCACGGCCGACCAGATCAGCGTGCGCAACATCTCGCGCGCCGGCTACGACCCCTACGGCGCCGGGCGTTTCCTCGCGGCGCTCGGCCGCAACACCGCGTTCCGCAATGCCGGGCAAGGCCAGAGCTCCGACGAGAAGCGGCTGGACATCCTGTCGAGCCACCCCTCGACGCCCGAGCGCGTGGCCGCCGTCACCAATGCCGCCCGCCAGATCGGCGCGCCCGGCATTGGCGAGCGCGACGCCGGCAAATGGCTCGCCGCGATCGACGGCATCGCCTATGGCGACGATCCGCGCGACGGGGTGGTGCGCGGCCGGCGCTATCTCAACAGCGCGCTGCGCATCGCCTTCACCGCGCCCGACGGCTTCAATCTCGAATCGGCGCGCGACATGGTGATCGGCGTCAGCGCCAATGGCGCGCAGGCGCTGCGCTTCGATTCCGTCACGCTGAAGCCGGACCAGACGCTGGAGGCCTATGTCGCCTCGGGCTGGATCGAGGGCGTCGAGACCAGCGGCGTCGAGACGCTCGACCTTGCCGGCCAGCCGGCCGTCATCGCCTCGGGCAAGGGCACGGACTGGACCTTTCGGCTCGCTGCGATCCAGACTGGCGGGCGGGTCTACCGCTTCATCCTCGCGGCGAAAGGCGGCTCCGATCCGGAGCGGCCGATGCGCGCGGTGCTCGACAGTTTCCGAGCCCTGACGCCGGCCGAGGCGCAAGCCGCCCGGCCGCTGCAGATTCGCCTCGTCGCCGCGGCTGCGGGCGACAACGCCGCGAGCATGGCCGCGCGCATGCCCAACCAGGACCGTGCGCTCGAACTGTTCAATGTCCTGAACGGGCTTGATCGCGGCGGTGCGCTGGCGCCGGGCCAGCGCTACAAGATCGTCGCGGAATAGCAGCGCTTCAGATCAGCGTGGCCGCGCCTTGCGGATGCTGCGCCAGCAGCGCGCGGCGCAGCTTCTCCAGCGCGCGGGTCTCGATCTGCCGGACGCGTTCCTTGGAAATCCCGAGACGATGGCCGAGTGCGTCGAGCGTGCAGCTCTCCTCGACCAGCCGGCGCTCGCGCACGATCCTGAGCTCGCGCTCCGACAGCACCGCCAGCGCCGCCTCGAGCCAGCCCAGCCTGCGGCCGGTGTCGATGCCGTCGCCGACGACCTCGTCCTGCAGCGCGCTTGTGTCGGGCAGCAGGTCCATGCGCTCGGCTCCCGCGCCGTCGTCCTCGCCGATGGTGGCGTTGAGCGAGATGTCGCGGCCCGACAGGCGCGCATCCATCGAGGCGACGTCGGCGCGGCTGACGCCGATTCGCGCCGCGATCGCGCCATAGGCGGCGTCCGTCATCCGTTCCTCGCCGCCACGCGTAAGCTTGGCGCGCAGGCGACGCAGATTGAAGAACAGGGCCTTCTGCGTGGAGGAGGTGCCGCCACGCACGATCGACCAGTTGCGCAGGATGTAGTCCTGCATCGAGGCCCTGATCCACCAGGTCGCATAGGTCGAGAAGCGCACCTCGCGGGCCGGCTCGAAGCGCGCCGCAGCCTCCAGCAGGCCGACATGGCCCTCCTGGATGAGATCGGCGAGCGAAAGGCCGTAATGGCGAAAGCGCGTCGCCATCGCGATGACGAGGCGCATATGGGCGGAGGTCAGCTTGTGCATCGCGGCCTGGTCGCCGTCGCTGCGCCAGCGCAGCGCCAGTTCCTGCTCCTCGTCACGCGCGAGGAAGGGGGCCGACATCGCGGCCTTCACGAAATTGCGATCGACGCCTGCGATCTCGCTCATGACCGCCTCCTTATGGCTATCCTCGGCATTCTACGGGCGCAACGCAGGCGTGGATCACTCGTTCCTGAACGAACGTTAATCTGTGGCCACGTCGAGACGTCGGGGACACCAAGGGGAGGGGCGGATGGCTCTGGATCGTCGCATCGTCGAACTCTACGACGAATACACCCACAAGCCGCTCGACCGACGCGTCTTCATGAGCAGGCTGATGGCCATCGCCGGCTCGACGGCGGCCGCGGAGGCTGCGCTGGCGTTGCTGGAGCCCAATTACGCCCATGCCCAGCAGATCGCGCCCGACGATACCCGCATCACGGCGGCACGGCTCGATCAGACCGTCGATGGCGTTGCGCTGAAGGGCTATCTCGTCACGCCGAAGACGGGCGCGAAGCGCGGCGGCGTGCTGGTGATCCATGAGAATCGCGGATTGAACCCGCATATCGAGGATGTCACGCGCCGGATGGCGCTGGCGGGCTTCTCCGCGCTCGGGCTCGACTTTCTCAACCCGCTCGGCGGCACGCCGGCCGACCCCGATGCAGCGCGCGCGCTGTTTGGCCAGTTGTCGGCCGACAGGGCGATCGAGCAGGGCCGCGCCGCGCTCAAGCTCCTGGCCGCGCGGCCCGACGCGACCGGCAAGACCGGAGCGATCGGCTTCTGCTGGGGCGGCGGGGTGGTCAACGATCTCGCGGTCTCAGCGCCCGAGCTTTCGGCCGGCGTCGTGTTCTATGGCCGCTCGCCTGATCTTGCGAAGGTGGCGCAGATCAAGGCGCGGCTTCTGATCCAGCACGCCTCGCGCGACACGCGGCTGGTGCAGATGCTGCCGGACTACGAAAAGGCGCTGAAGGCTGCCGGAACGCGGCACGAGATCGTCATCTACCCCGATGTCGACCACGCGTTCCTCAACGACACCAGCGCCGAGCGCTACAATGCAGCGGCGGCGAAACTGGCCTGGGACCGCTCGGTCGCGTTTCTCGCGGCGGAGACGGGTGCGGCTTGAAGGACGAGCCCCGGTCTGGACGGAAAAATCCGCTGACGACAAACACAGCCCTCATCCTGAGGACGCCCGCGACAAAAAACCCGGCGGGTGACCGCCGGGTTTTCTTATTCCGAAAGTGGAAGCAGCCTCAGGCGGCTTCTTCCGCGATGTCGTCGTTGTCGCCCTCGATCTCGCCCTCAGCCGCCTCGGGCGTTTCACCCTTGGCGAGACGGCGCGGCGCCTTGGCGAGCTGGCCCTCGATCTTCTTGAGCGCCTCGGTCTCGGTGACGTCGTCGACGACGGCGATCTCGCGGGTCATGCGATCGACGGCGGCCTCGTAGAGCTGGCGCTCGGAATAGGACTGCTCAGGCTGCGCCTCGGAGCGATAGAGATCGCGCACGACCTCGGCGATGGCGACGAGATCGCCCGAATTGATCTTGGCCTCGTATTCCTGGGCGCGGCGCGACCACATCGTGCGCTTGACGCGGGCGCGGCCAGTGAGCGTGGTCAGGGCCTTGGTGACGCTCTCGGCGTCAGCGAGCTTGCGCAGGCCGACGCTGGCGGCCTTGGCGGTGGGCACGCGCAGGGTCATCTTGTCCTTGGCGAAGCTGACGACGAAGAGTTCGAGCTTGAAGCCGGCGACTTCCTGCTCCTCGATCGCCGTGATCTGGCCGACGCCGTGGGACGGATAGACGACGAACTCGCCCGTCTTGAAACCCAAGCGCACAACAGCTTTCTTCACCATCGACATGCCGTTACGACTCCTGACCGGACCGCTTGACGCGGGCTCAACATGGTACGTCCCCGGTCGGAATGACCGGGCACACTCTGCAGGGCGCAAACGCTCCGGTCACGGGGACCAGACAGGATGCGCCACGCTTCCCTCAGTCGATCGTCTCATGCGAACCCCAAAAAAACGGACGACCGCACCCCGGCAACCGACCGGAGGCTGATATCGCGCGGATCATAGAGAGCGCCCCGTTTGTGGAACCTCGCAGGGGCATGCGGAACGACTTCGACTGTTTCAATGCATAGCACAAAAAACACGCCGAATCAAAGGTAAACGCGAAAACGCCCCGGCCAGACCGTAGGCATGGCCGGTTTGGTTAACATGGCAATGGTCAAGGCGGCGTCGGCGCTCAATCGCCTTCGCCGGGCTCCGGCGAGAAATGTTCCGCGAGTTTGCCGGCGACGCCGTCGAAGGATTTCGCATCGGCGGGCGCTTCCTTCTTCTGGGTGATGTTAGGCCAGGACGATGCGTATTTGGTGTTGAGCTGGAGCCAGCTTTCGAGGCCGGGCTCCGTGTCGGGCTTGATCGCCTCGGCCGGGCATTCCGGCTCGCAGACGCCGCAATCGATGCATTCGTCGGGATGGATGACGAGCATGTTCTCGCCTTCGTAGAAACAGTCGACCGGACAGACTTCGACGCAGTCCATGTACTTGCACTTGATGCAATTCTCAGTGACCACATAGGTCATAGTCGCCAGTCCTTCCTCATCCGCTCAACAGCCCATAAAGCCCCGACACGCCCGGGTTTCAAGACTGAATTCGCCGTGTTCCGCAGCAGGATTTACTCCCGCCGGGCCGCGCGGGAGAACAAATTCCCGCAAGCGCGAACCATCCCAAATTCATATGCATACAAACGATAACCGTTTATTCCTCGGGTTCGTCTCCGGCAAGCGGCGGATCGCCGCGCCCGCCATCGTCGAGCCGCTCGTAGAGCAGCCTGGCTTCGTCATAGGGGCCGCGCCGCTCACCCAGCGCCAGGAGCCGCACGACGACCGTGGCATGGGGCAGGGCCAGCGTCAGCACGTCGCCGAGCTTGAGGCCGTGGGAGGGCGTCTCGACCCTGCGCCCATCGACCCGGACATGACCGTCCTCGACCAGACGCGCCGCCAGACCGCGCGTTTTGGCAAAGCGTGCGAACCAGAGCCATTTGTCGAGACGCTGACGATCCTGCCGCACCGGCCGACTTTCTCCTGAAGACCTCCGGTCCGGTAGCGTCCGGTCCGGCTGCTGCACTGTCTAGCTTTTGCGCCCCTCCAGCTGGGCCTTGAGCGCGGCGAGCTTGGCGAAGGGCGAATCCGGATCGGGCTCGCGTTCCGCCGGCCGTGGCCGGACCGGCTGCTGGAAGCGCTCGCCGCCGCGATCTTCGCGGCGTGGCCCGCCCGGGCGGCCGTCGCGCTTGAAATCGGGACGCGGACCGCGCCCCTGCTCGGGCCGGCCTTCTGGACGCCCCTGTTCGCTTCGTCCCCTGTTGGCTCCGTCGCCGCGGGGCGGCTGCCCCTGGCGAGGCCGGTCGTCGCGACGCGGCGGGCGATCGGGACGCGGCGCGCTTGGCACCTCGGCAGCGACCGGAGCGCCGGCCGCGACA